>JBBIKM010000003.1:70276-78481 GCA_037445455.1 bacterium
GGTCGGCCTGGTGCATCGCTGGGGGCGATACGCGGATATTGAATGGGCCTACCGCGTTGAGCTGGAACCCAGTGGCGAACGCAAGCACGCGTTTTATCAAGGCCGCGATCACAAGACCATGGAATTCCGCGGTGGACTCGAAAACAGCCAGCCCACCTTGCAGGTGGTCACGCGCAACAACATGCTCTCCGACACGCTTGCCAGCCGTCTGCGCTTTGCCCTGCCGCCCCGGCTGGATTTGCCTGAGAACGAAGCGCGCGAGCGCCTGCTCTTGACCCAGCCCTGGACCTGGCAAGTGAGCGCGGCCGAAGCACGGCGGGAACAACTCCACGGGCGGGCATCCTCCGCGGAAGAGCCGATCGCGGATTTGCGCCGCTATCTCTTCGTGGAATTCCGGGCGCAACCGCTGCAGGCGAACCAAGAGAGCGGCGGTTTCTTCATTGCCAAATATCGCACGGCGGCCGGCGAATATGCCTCCCACTTATGGTCGCCGCAACTCCTGATCACTTCTGCTGCGCCGTATGCGCGACAAACCGCCCTGCCCCTGCCGGACGGCACCACCGCGGAAGATCTGCTCTGGCTTGACTTCGTCGCAGATCCGGCGGGCGGCGGTGTGGTACTGACCGCCATCAACCAGATCTTCGCGCTCGATGAGCAGGACTTGCCGCGTATTTGGCCGCCGAGCTGGTCCGGCCGCGTGCTGCTGCCACCGGGCGAGTCGGTGCGTTTCTACATCGAAGGTTTCCGAATGAAACGCGCCAAAGCATTGCTGCTCGCCGCGGACAACTGGTCGTTCAAGATTGACCCCTGGCAGCAGGGCGGTCCCACGCGCTGGGGCGAGGGCCAGATTCATGAACAGCTCTGGCCCAAGGTGCGGCTGGGTGATGCGTGGCAGGAGACAAACCCTGCCGGCTATGAGGGCGTTTCATGGTATCGCCACCAGTTCACCCTCGACCGCAGTTGGCGCGGAGAAAAAGTATGGTTGAGCCTGGGAGAGGTTGACGGTGCCTGCCAGGTGTGGCTCAACAACAAATCCCTGTTTGCCGGGGATTCAACCGGCACGTCTGCGCCGGAGAAGCCGCCGCTGCTGGACCTCACTGCCGCGGTGAGATTCGAGCAGCTCAACAGCCTGGTGGTGCGCGTTGATGGCCGCGGCGCGCTGCCGGCGGCCCTGCGCGGGCCGGTTGTGATCGGTAATTTGCAAAACGCAGCCGTGCAGCGCCGGCCGGCCGCCATGATGGACCCGGGCGTGGATGACTCCGAGCCTTTTGAATACCTGCGCCGGCCGTGGGCATTGTTTGGTGCACGCAACGCCACGGCACAAGTCACGGCGGAGGGGTATATCTACACCGGCGCGGCGGAATTCATGTTTTTCGGTGGCGCGGATTTGCAGCCGCTCACCTGCCGCAGCAAAACTCTCCAGGATGATGATCTGCCCATTGTGAGCTTCGGCGCGAGTCGTGACGGCATGCATTACCGCTTCAAAACATTCACGCTCTCGCCTGCCGATTCCTCCAGCGCAGCGCTGCATTATGTGCAAGTCGAGATCACCAACACCGGCACAGGCCCGCAGACGGCGCCCTTCGGCGTGGGCGTGCGGTTTCGCGGCGAGGGCGCGCGCCTGCCGAGCGTGATGCCATTTCAGCCGGAGTGGCAATATCGCGTGGCCGGCCGGCACCTGCTGCGCGGGAATGAAATCATTTGCATTCTGCCGGAAACGCCGCCGGCGCGCATCGAACTGCCGGCGCGCACGCAGCTCGCCCCCAATGAGCTGGCCGGTTTGGTTTCCTACAATTTCACTTTGGCTGCTGGTGAGTCGCGCCGGCTGGCGCTGCTGATTCCGGCGCGGCCTGCGACTGCACCGGTGAGCAGCGCGCCGCCCGACGCACAACTCGCTGCGACACAGACCGCCGCGCAGTGGCATCAATTTCTGGATGCCGGCATGCGTTTCGACTTGCCGGAAGCGAAGATCGGACAAGCGGTGCGAGCGCATCTCATCTACAATGCCATCCTGTTCGGTGAACCCGCACAGATCGATCCGTCTCACTTCGGCCAGGCGGCAGAGGCCGCTGCCTCGTTCGATTTGATGGGTCAGCATGCTCTGGCTGAAAAAATTCTGCTGGGGATTGTGCAGCGATTGGCGGCGAACGGCATGCCCGCTGATTCAGGCTCCGCTGCCGCTTGGGAAGCCATTGCTCGTCTCAGCCGGGCGCTGCGACACCATCTCGAATTCAACAACAACCCTGCGGCCGGCCGGACTTTCCTCCAGGCGGCACAGGGCATGCTGACGAGGGCACCGGACAAGACGCAAACTGAATCGCTGGCCTGGCGAGTGTGTGCCATGGAGAATGCCGCGCAGATCGCACGGCTGAGCGAGGCACCGGCAGAAGCGGAGAGATTCCTGCAGCAACACGCGGCGTTACAGACCATGCTGCGGCAGAGATTTGCCAGTGGATCATCTTCGGTTGGCACCACTGGCTTGGGCACCAGCATGACAGCCGCTGAGGCTCGTGAACTCCTGGAGGCCGTGGTGGTGACCCAGGCGCTGGACCTTCACGATGACAAGGTCACCGCCGCCATTCGCACCCTGCGCAGCAGTTTTGAAGAGGGCTTGTATGTGCGGCCGGAAGACGGCGGGCTGGATGCGAGAACGACCTTGCTGCTGGCGGAAGCTGCCCTGCTCCGCAAAGAGTCAGCCGCGGCGGTACAAGACTTGTACGCTGTGCTTCTCCACTCCACTGCCGGCCATCAAATGATCGGAACACAAATGCCACCGTGGGGGGATCGCGAGGAACGCGAGAGGAATTTGCCCGGCGAGGTTTTGGGCGCGCAACTGATCGCCCTGGTGCGCGCCATGCTGCTGCGCGAGGAGGGCCGCGATCTGCATCTGTTCCCGGCAGCCTCGCCGGCCTGGATGAAGCCCGGCGGCAAAATCTCCCTGACCAATGCCAGCACGAAATTCGGGCGGGTTGCAATCGCCGTCACCACGGAGGCGGATCGGCTGGTGATCAACTTCGATCAACAGTGGCAGGTGGTGCCGCGTTATGTCTGGTTCCATGTTCCCGAATTCGCCGAGGTGGTGAATGTTTTGGTCGACCGGCAGACCGTCACCCCGCAGGCAGAGGTCATCGCGCTTTCACCGCATGCCCGGCGAGTCGAGTTCGTTTGGAAAAATGCCGGATTGAGCCGCCGCACCAGTCTGGCGGCCACCATCGATGATTTTCGGCGGGAGTATCGTGGCCGCTACCAACTTTGGCAAGCGCAGCGACAGCCGTGAGACATGCAGTATTTTTTCGCTTGCAATTGACAAATTCGGAAACTAAGTTCAGTCGCAATTTTGTAAATCATGCGAAATAATGCGGATTGAGCCTGGTTGCCGCTACAGAGCCGTGAGCATCTGAAACTTTACGGCTCGTCACCCAAACCGAGAGTCCCCATGCCCGGCGAAAACAACGACAAGCAGAAGCCGGCCGGCGGTAGCAGGGGAGGGCAGGAAAATCACTACTGGGCGTCAATCCTTAGCGAGGCCAAATCCGGCGATTCTGCGGCACTTGACAAGCTGTGTGTGTTCGTGCGCGAGTGTGCGCACGAGTTCGTGCGGCGCGACCGTATGCCGCCCAGAGTCACGGCCGATGATTTCGCGCAAGAGGTGGCGACCGTTTTTCTGAAGCAGGTGCACAACATACGTCACCTGCCCGCGTGGTTGGGAGTTGTCTGCACCAAGCTGCGAGCGGGATACTTGCGCAAGCGTTATCGTGAGACCGCCGACTCGCTCGAGGCCATGATTGAAACACCTGGAAAAGAGGTCCCCGCTTCTCTGCAATCGGAGTCTGAGTCTTCGCGCATTGAGGCCAGATTGGAGGTTGAGTTATTGCTCCAGCGTATGAAGCCGAATCAGCGCCTGGTGCTTGCCATGCGTCTACTGGATGGCATGGAATATGAGGAAATCGCGCGGCAGTTGAACAAATCGGCCGACACGGTTCGTTTGCTCTACTTTCGCGCAAAAAAAAAATTGGTCAGCCTGATGAATCCTAAACATGGGGAGGATCGTCACCATGGACTTGACGCACATCGAGCACAAGAGCGTTAGGCGAGCCCTGCGCCTGGACGAGCCCATTCCGGGAGCACTCCTGCAAAAAGCCCACCAGCATTTTCAGCATTGTCAAAGCTGCCAGCAGCTCATTCGCGAATCTTCACAATTGAGAAAATTGGTCAGCCCCCGCCTGCGGGCCAACCATCCCGATGCGGACGCAATCCTGCAATATCTCTCGGAGAAAAAACAGGCTGAACACAGTGGCGAGACCTTCATGCCGGAGGGCACCGCACGCGAGGTGCTCGCTCATTTGCAGGAATGCAGCCTGTGCCGCAAACGCCTGTCCTACTACCGGCGCGCGAGTGACGCGGCTGAGCAAGTCGCCGTGGACCTGCTCAGCCAGGTGCAGCTTGAACCTCAGCCGGCGCGACCGGCAGCTTCCCTTCGCCGCCTTTTCCCCCGCTGGGACGGCAAATCGCAACCCGTGATCGCCTCCCTCCTGCTGGCAGCCTGTTTGTCCGTGTTCTATTTCGGCAGTCTTGGCGTGCGGCAAATTCAGCAATCTTCGTTTGATCGCCTGGGCTCTCTTGAGAATGAGGATTTTGCCAGCTTCGCCGGGCGCCGCGCCTCCGCCGGCGCGAAATCAGAGGCAGCGCGGCTCAGAGAAATCGAGCTGGATTTGCTGGCACAGAATTTCCAGCAGGCACAAGCCGCAGCGCAGGCATTCATCAGACAAGACGATCCCAACGGATACTCACTGCTGCGGGCGAGCTTCTACGATCTTTTCGCGAGTCTGAAACTCGCGCAACATTCCGCCTGGAATCCGCTGGTGCCCCGCTACGACACCGCGGCTGTTGCTGCCGCGCTCGCGCGGAGCGAACCGGTTGTTGCCATGGCCGCCTCCGACACGGCACTGAGCAGGATACAAACCTACTACCTGATGCATTACTATCTCGCCAAAGGGTACCTGATCCTGCATGATCCCGTCCGAGCCAGCGAGCATTTGTCGGCAGCGGCAACGCATGACAATTACCGCAAGGAACGGGCGAGACAATTGAAGGAGAATCTGGACCAAGTGTTGCATCTGGGGAGTCAATGACTCCAAGCCCTGCCGCTCCGGCGGCACGCTGCTTTTCCTGCAACCCCTGCTTGCGCACACCGCTGCATGAAGCGGGGTCACGCTCCCTCCAAATCTCACAAGATTTGCTTTTGAATCCCACCCTGGTTTTCGCTATATTGGCCGGCGCCGGCGCAATCTGCTTTCCCCCGAATCATGCACTGCAAGGAACCACCTGAATGGCTGTGCCTGCCCCGGAATCGCGCTTCGACCAATGGCTGCTTTTGCTCCAGGCTTTTGCTCTGTTCGCGCTGGCTGCGTTTGTGAATTTTTCCATTGCCGGCGCCCACCTCAGTCTGGGATTGCTGACACTCACTTTTCTCCTGCAGTTCGCCCGGACCCGCGCGCACGGCCATGGGGCGGCACTCGCACTCGGTTTTGAATGGCCGCTGCTCGCCTTCACCCTCGCCTGCCTGATTGCCACGCTGCTCTCTCAGGCGCCGTTCGAGAGTCTGCGCAACCTGCGGCATTTGCTCACCGTGCTGGGCGCTTACGGCGTCGCTTATGCCTTGCGCCACCATCCCCACTGGCGCAAACCGCTGCTCTGGACCTTTCTGGCGGTGGCAGCGGGAACTGCAGGCTACGGCCTGCTGCGTTTCCTGCTCGGAGCGCACCTCAAAGTCATGGCGACGCAATCGACGACGATGACCTGGGGCGCGCTCGCGACCATGTTTGCGTTGATCGCGACGCAAGTCGCCCTGGCCGCGCCGGCCAAACGCGAACGCGTGCTGGCGTTGCTCGCGCTGCTGCCGCAATTGCTGGCACTGTTGTTCAGCATGGTGCGCGGCGCCTACGTGGGCTACGCGGCCGGCGTGTTCTACCTGCTCGCCCGGCAATGGCGGCGCGCCCTGCCCGTCGCAGCAGCAGTGCTGGTGCTGGCGTTTCTGTTTTCGCCCGCCGCGCTGCAGCAAAGAATGCTGAGCATCTTCGATCCCAACGTTTCCACCACACAGGTGCGACTGGTGCAGTGGCAATACGCGCTGCAGATTTTCGCCGACCATCCGCTGTTCGGCGTGGGCTGGCGCGACCTGGCCGCGTTGACGCGCAGCTATGCGCCGCCCGGCACCGACATGAACGAAGGCATCGCCTTCGATGTCTTTCATATCGGCCATTATCACAGCACCTACTTCACGCTGCTCGTCAGTGTGGGCGCGGTGGGATTGCTCGCTTTTGGCTGGTTGATGGTGCAGGTCTGGCGTCGCCTCGGCTGGGTGCTGGCTCAGGGAAATCCGGAGGCGAAACCTTTGGTGCGCGGCGTGCGCGCGGCCATGATCGGCTTTCTGGTTTCCGGCCTTTTCGACTGGACCTTTGGAGACGCCGAGGTGGTCACCCTGTTTTGGTTTCTCATCGGCTTTGGCCTGGGGCAGATGGAGCCTGCTCACGCTTCGCCCTCCGGCAGTGAGCCGGCCGTGGCATGAGCTTTCTGCGCAAGAGTTCGCTTACGCTGGCGAGCCGCATCGCCATCGTCCTCCTCGGCTTTCTCCTCTCTGCTTTGACCGCCCGCTTTCTGGGTCCGGAGGGCAAAGGTGCCTATGCCGTGCTGACGCTCATGCCCATGCTGGTGGCGCAGGTGTTCAGCCTCGGTCTCACCAACGCGAACGTTTTTCTGATCGGGCAGGCACGGGCCGAGTTGGGCCCGGCCGCAGAAAACGCGCTCGCTTTCTCGCTGCTCTCCGGCGCAGCAGTGATCGGGCTTTACTGGCTGCTGCGGCCGTGGGCGGATGCGCTGCTGTTCAAAGGCCTCGCGCCGCCACTGACCGCGCTCGCGGCGTGGACTTTTCCGTTCTACATTCTGTTCTTGATCTTCAACTATCTCGCGCTGGCGGACGACGATATTCCCGGGTTCAACCTGCCCAATCTCGGCCGGCAGGTGCTCTTGTTGTTCGGTTTTCTGCTGTTGGCATGGGCGCAGAGTCTGGATGTGACCAACGCCATGCGATGGTGGAGCGCGGTGAACGTGTTCGTGGCTCTGCAGACGTGTTGGTTGGTTTTTCGGCGCGCCCGCTTTGGCCTGGGCTGGCACGCCAGGCTGTTCCGAGAGACGCTGAGCTACGGACTCAAGACCCACCTCGGCATCGTGCTCTATCTGCTGAGCTGGCGCCTCGATTTCATTCTCTGCAATTCCCTGCTCGACGCGGCAGCAGTGGGCTACTATTCGACTGCCGCGGCGGTCGCGGAAATGCTGTGGTTCGTGCCACAGACCTTGTCCGTGGTGCTGCTGCCGCAAGCCTCCCGGCTTTCCGCACTCGAGGCGCGACAGCTTACGTCACGCGTTTGCCGTTTCACCCTTTGGCTCTCGCTGCTGGCGGCGCTGCTGTTGGGTCTGCTGGCACGTCCCGTCGTGACGCTGATTTTCGGACCGGCGTTTGCGCCGGCGGTGCCGGCCCTGTGGCTGCTGTTGCCGGGCGTCGTGATGTATGCCATCAGCAATCTGCTCACCAGCCATCTCGTTGGCCGCGGCCATCCCTGGGAAAACAACCATGCGCTGGCTCTGGCTTTTGTATCGAATCTCGGCATCAATCTCTACGCGATCCCGCGCTTCGGCATTCTGGGCGCGGCGCTGGCCAGCTCGCTCTCTTACAGTCTGGCGACGATCTATCTGCTGCGCGCCTATCAACGTCTGAGCGGTGCCTCGCTGGCAGAGCTGATCGTGCCGCTACGCGACGATCTTCACATCATCAAGAACCTCAAACGCTCCCTGACACGAAATGATTGATCATGCTTCGACTCCGGCAGCAGCCTCCTCGGTTTACGACAAAGCGGTGCAACAGGAAGGCCTCTCGGAAACCCATCGCTATCTGCTGCAACAGATACCGCCCAACTGCCGCGTGCTCGAGTTGGGACCGGCCTCCGGTTACATGACGCGGGCAATGGCAGAGCGCGGCTGCCTGGTTGATGCCATCGAGCTGAACGAGAGGGACGCGCAGAAAGCCGCGCCCTTTTGCCGCCGGCTCATCGTCGGCTCGGTGGAAGACGAGGCCAATTTCTCCTCGCTGCCAGGACCCTATGACGTCGCATTGATGGCGGATATTTTGGAACATCTGCGCCAGCCGGA
>JBBIKM010000004.1:0-1949 GCA_037445455.1 bacterium
CTTGACAGCCAGTTCGGCGGCGTTATCGATGCTAATCATCGCAATTCGGCAGTCAAATGCAGTACCCTGTGCCAAGTGACCAACCGCGTGCTCAAGGAGTTCTTTGGGCCCTAATGTCCAAGGTTTGAGATTCATTGGTGTTATTCCTTAACTTCCCTGCAATCGCCACAAAATCGTGGATCTTCGGGATTTTCATTTCTTTCTCAAGCCTCTTTTTGAGAGCTTTGATCTGGTTCTTAAGTGACAAATTTTCCACTTGACATTTGACCAGTTTGTCATGCAGTTTAAAATTTGTCGCTTCTAGTTCGTCAATATACTTCTGCACTTTAGGGTCAGACGATTTGAAGGAGAGATTCAAAGAATCTCCAACCACGGCCTTTACGCTTAAGTCGTTTTTCCATCATATATCCCAATTCATCATATACTTTGCATTATTCTCAATGAGCTTGCGTTACAGCTCGCCTTCAAAATACAACCCACAGTTTAACATATCCGGATGGTTGCAGATGTGTTTCTCTCTTTTCACACGGCGCGCTCATATAAAAATCGCCATTTCAACTTCGTTTATGTCCAGATCATAATCGTCGGCAACGGCCTTGAGCGATTTGCCGGCATCAATACGGTCGAAAATAATCAAGGTCGATATGGCTTTTCGTATGATAATTCGTATACTAACCGGCCGGCCAAATTTTATATCAGGCAGCTAAAGCTTTTTTGTGTCGCTTAATTGCCGCTTTCTTTAATGGATGGCGCTTCCGAAATTCTTCAATGACATCCATGGCTTGAGAATCTAAAATTTCTTCCTGACATGCTTGACACTGTAAGCGCTCTAATTTTGGTATAATGGCACCATCAACAAGCCGATACGGTTTTTTAACACGAACCAAAGCCCTTTTGCCGCAAGTTGGGCATTTCCAGGCAGGCGCTTGTTCGTGTTGATCTTTTCTAATCGGTTGACCGTTTCGAGGCGATGAAGACATAAAATACCTCTTCGTTTTCGATTTTGTCGAACTTGCCTTTTGTATAAACAAATATACCCTGCAATGTTACGCTTTTAATGACATACAACTTCTCTACAGCGCCGCTCTGCGGATTTTTAGAGCGAACCGTTTTTGATATGACTGCCGCGTTTAAAATCGCTTCGCGGATTTCGTCGCGTGTAAGTTGATCAATATCCATCTCGTCTTGCGCTTTTCTTGTGAAAGAAATGCGATTTCTTATGACGAGATATTTGATACGCGCCAGTATGTCCATTTTACCCCTTTACACATCAAAATTCATCGCATCCTTCGTTTCTGTATTACCACCTCGACGTCTGGTATGGTATAGAATTCATGAAACCATGCCTATCACGCAGCAATAGCCTTTTTATCCGCTCTTGGTCGCTTCGCCATTGATTTTTTATATGAATAGGTTTTCCTAAATTCTTCGATAACATCCAGCGCATAGGGATCAAAAAAGTTTGCTTTGCATGATTGGCATTGCAGTCGATCCAATTTGGGTATAACGACGCCGTCGTGGAGGCGATAAGATTTTCTAACTCGAATCAAAGCCCGCTCACCACATTCCGGACATTTCCAACCCGTCGTGGGTGGAACAAGCCGTCTACCGCGATTAGTCTGTCGACCGTTTCGACGAGATGAAGACATAGTAGACCTCTTCATTTCCAGCTTTATCAATTTTGCCTTTGGTATAAACAAAAATTCCGTCAAACGTGATGCCTTTGATTACATATAACTTTTCAGCGGAACCCGTTCGTGGATTTCTTGACCGTAGAACTTTATTGATCGCCGGCGCATTGGCGACGGCGTTCCGAATGTGCCGGCGCGTTAGCCCATCGGCTTCCATTTCCATCTGCGCCTTTTCAGTAAGGATGATCCGATCATCCATTACCAAATCTTTTATCTGTGCCAATAAATCCATAGCTCCCCCCCTTAAACTACACATCC
>JBBIKM010000004.1:2035-36411 GCA_037445455.1 bacterium
GGGTTGATAGGCTTCTTCGATGGTCACCAGACGCATGGTGCGCTGCTCCGGGTCCATCGTCGTCTTCCAAAGCTGCTCCGGGTTCATTTCGCCGAGGCCTTTGTAGCGTTGGATGTTGACACCGTCTTTCTTCTCGAAGCGCTCGAGAATGGATTCCCTTTCGTCGTCGTCGTAAGCGTAATACTCTTCTTTGCCTTTGGCGATGCGATACAGCGGCGGCTGCGCGATGAAGATGCGGCCCTGCTCGACCAACGGCTTCATGTAGCGGAAGAAGAAAGTCAGCAGCAGCGTGCGAATGTGCGAGCCGTCCACGTCGGCGTCGGACATGATAATGACTTTGCCGTAACGAATTTTGCTCGCGTCAAAATCTTCGCCGCCGATGCCGGTGCCGAGTGCGGTGACAATAGTGCGGATTTCCTCATTGGAAAGAATTTTATCCAACCGTGCTTTTTCCACGTTCAAAATTTTGCCTTTGATTGGCAGAATGGCCTGGAAGCGACGGTCGCGTCCCTGTTTGGCAGAACCGCCGGCGGAGTCGCCCTCAACAATGTAAATCTCGCAATGCTCCGGATCGGTGATGCTGCAATCAGCCAGTTTGCCGGGAAGGCCACCACCATCGATGCCGGATTTGCGCCGCGTCAGCTCACGCGCCTTGCGCGCGGCTTCGCGAGAGCGCGCGGCGAGCAGGCATTTTTCGACAATCTTGCGCGCAACCGAGGGGGTCTCTTCAAAATAGGCGCTCAAACCCTCGCCAATGATCGATTCGACGATGCCGCGCACTTCACTGTTGCCAAGCTTGGTTTTGGTTTGGCCTTCGAACTGCGGCTCAGCCACCTTGATGCTCAATACGGCGGTCAAACCTTCGCGCACATCGTCGCCGGTGAGCTGAATTCCGTCCTTTTCTTTAATCAGATTATTTTTAGTGGCGTAGGTGTTGATCGTTTTGGTCAATGCCGCCTTAAAGCCGACGAGATGCGAGCCGCCTTCGATGGTATGGATGTCGTTGACATAAGTAAAAATATTTTCGTTGTAGCCATCATTGTATTGCAGGGCAACTTCGATCGGCACGCCCTCGCGTTCGCCCTCGAGGTAGATCGGCTTGTTCATGATCGGCTCGCGTGCTTCGTCAAGATACTTGACGAACTCCGCGATGCCGCCCTTAAATTGAAACTTGTGTGATTTGCCGGTGTTTTCGTCGGTGATCGCGAGTTTGAGATTCTTGTTCAAGAACGCCAGCTCGCGCACGCGCTCGGCCAGAATGTCGAAACTGAATTTGCGCTTGCCGAAAATTTCGGGATCGGGATAGAAGATGACCTTGGTGCCGGTGGTCTTGCGCTTGCCGACCACCTTCACCGGCGTGACGGCGCTGCCGCGCTCATATTTCTGATAATACAGATTGCCGTCGCGCGCGACGTACACCTCCAGCCACTCCGACAGGGCATTCACCACCGACACGCCGACACCGTGCAAACCACCGGAAACTTTGTAGGATTTCTTGTCGAACTTGCCGCCCGCGTGCAGCACCGTCATCACCACTTCCAGGGCGGATTTCTTCATCTCCTTGTGCGTGTCCACCGGGATGCCGCGGCCATTGTCTTCCACCGTGACGCTGCCGTCCTTGTTGATGGTGACCTCGATAGTGTCACAGTAGCCGGCAAGTGCTTCATCAACGGAGTTGTCGATCACCTCATAAACAAGATGATGAAAGCCCTTCACCGAGGTGTCGCCGATATACATTGCCGGCCGCCGGCGCACTGCTTCCAACCCCTTCAGCACCGTGATGGCTTCCGAGGTATAGTTGTCGCTGGCGGTCTTGGCCGTTCCGTTTTCCGGTTCTGCACTTGCCTGCTTGTATTCCAGCACGTCCACTTTTTTCATGGGTTTTTCCTGATTTTGCTTCGTCTTGATGTCCTTGACCTGGGGTTCGGGCCTGGGTTGCCGATTCGAAGCCGCCGATTTGCCGGCCATTGCCGGCCTGGCCTGGGCGGCGGTTGTCCTGCCATCGCTCCGCTTCACATTTTTTTGGGTAGAGGATTTCTTTTTCATTGTGGCCATGGTCTTGACCTCGTTTTCGTCGCCGCCGGCTTCAGACCAACAGTATGTCGTGAATGAGATTTTGTCCAATTTTACGATTGATTTTGGCGATGATCTCCGGCTTCATGTAGAACAGTTCGTTGCGCCAGACACTGTTGGTGACCTCCACATACAAACAGCCGTCGCGCACATCGCGGGCCGCAGAGACTTTTGCCACCTGCTCGCCGACGATCTCCGGCCAGAGATTCATGGCTTCGAACTCTTTCACGCGTTGCGCCAGACCGTATTGGTGCAACAATTCCTGCAGCACATCTCCCAGGGACCTCGCCATTCGCGTTCCCTCAACTGATTGGCCGCCCGCTGTTCAATTTCCTGCCGCCTGCCGGTGATTCACTTTCGTCATCCTTCCTTCCGTCACTTCAAAGCATGCCGCTGCTGCGTTTTCCGGCAGTGGTGCGAGCGAGGTGACAAACAACTGGCCGCGCCGCTGAAAGTGTTCGAGTGTTGCAGCAAATCTGGTGGCATCCAGCTCGGAGTGCAAATCATCCAACAGAATGATGGGCGCGGTGCCGGATTTTTTCTCGAGATAGGTGGCTTCCGCCATTTTAAGCGCCAGCAGCGTGGATTTGTGCTCGCCGCGGGAGGCGAATCCGCGCAGATCATGGCCGTCGAGGATGAAACCAAAATCATCACGGTGCGGCCCGGCCTGAGTCTGTCGCCGGTGCTTCTCGAGCACGCGGGAGGCGGCCAGCATTTTGTGATAATGGTCGGGCGTCACCTCGGTGGCCGCGAGCTGGCTGTGGTACCTCAGATGGAGGGAGGAAGAAGATGCCGAAATGTCTCGATAGGCCTGTAACACGATATTCGCGAATGATTCGACAAACTGGTACCGCGCGGCGATGATCCTGCAACCGTGAATGGCCAGGGCTTGATTCCACGCTGACAAGTCCGGGCTGCTGCCCTGGTTCTGGCTGAGCAGGGCGTTGCGCTGTTTCAGCGCACGGTGATAGGCCTGCCAATCCGCCAGATAGGCCGCCGAGCTTTGCGACAGCAGCATGTCAACAAATCGCCGGCGCTCGGCCGGCGCCCCGCTGGTGATGCGATGGCTTTCCGGAGCAAAGTGCACCACGGGAAACTTGCCGATCAACGCGGCGCTGCTCGCCAGGCGTTTGCGGTCGAGGCTGATCTCCTTGCCGGCCTCGAAGCTGTAGCACACTGCCACCTGGCGTTTGACCATCGCTTCGTCAAGGAACTCTCCCATGATTTCGAAACCGCGGCCGCCAAACTGCACCAGCTCGCGATCGGGGCTGGCGCGAAAACTGCGGGTCACACTCAGCAGATGAACGGCTTCCAGAAAATTACTTTTACCCTGGCCGTTGCGGCCACAGATGAAGTTGAGGGTGTCGGAAAACTCAAGATCGAGCGTGGCGTAATTGCGAAAGTGGCGCAGGCACATCCGGCGCAGGATCATATTCTATTCATTGATGCGAATCGGCATCAACAGCATCATCACGTCCAGATCCTGCGGCTGCGGCACGGGCTCGATGATGGCGGCGCTGCTGGTGTCCTTCAGTTTGAACACGACCTGCTCGGTGTCAATATGCCGCAGAATTTCCAAAACATAGTTGGCGTTGTAGCCGATCTCCATCTGGTCACCGTTGTATTCCACGGCAATGGTTTCATGGGAATCCCCGCTCATCTCGGCATCCTGGGCGTGAATCGTCAGACTGCCGGGCTGCAATTCCCATCTAATCTGGCGCGTGTGTTGGTTGGCAAAGATGCTGGACCGTCTCACCGTGGCGCTCAGCAGCTCGCGGTCGACGGTCATGGTCAGGGGATTCGCTGTCGGAATCACGCGTTCATACGCGGGGTAGTGACCGCTGATCAGCTTGGAGTAGATCGTCGACTGTCCGACTTGGAAGGTAATGTGCTCGGCACTCATCCCGATCGTCATTTCGTCAACCCCATCGAGATTGCGGCCGAGGAGATGCAGCGCCTTGACCGGAATGACGACCTGGCTGGCGGCGCCGTCATGCGTGAATTTGAGATCTCTGACCTTGGCCAGGCGATGACCATCGGTTGCCACCAGGCGCAACTCGTCCTTGCGAATCTCCAGCAGGACGCCCATCAGGGTCGTGCGCAATTCATCGGCGCTGACGGCGAAGATCACTTTTTCGACCAGATTCACGAAGCGGCTGCCGCGGTAGAGCAACTGCGTCGTCTGCTTTTCCGTGGCGATATGGGGATATTCATCGCTCGATTCCCCGGCGATCTTGTAGTTGCCGCGATCGGTTTGAATGGTCAAGCGGTGGCTGCCGTCCGCTTCCAGACCCAGTGGGGTGTCCGGCAATTCGCGCACGAGATCAAAAAGCCGCTTGGCAGGAAACGCCGCAGAACCATCTCTCTCACCAATGACGTCGAGACCCGTGATGATGGAGACTTCAAGGTCGGTTCCGGTGAGCTGCAACCGGTTCCCGCGCAGGTCAAACAGAATGTTGGTCAAAATTGGAATCGTGGTCTTCAGCGGAATGATAGAAATCATGCGCTGGAGTGCTTGATAGAGGGCACTCTGAGGAATCGTGAATTTCATTGGCCGTCACCCGAATTGGTTCAAGAACATCAAAAAATACGATTTATTGGCTTTAATATCAAGATGATTCTTTATCGTCTCTAGTAGGGTCGGTGGATATGTGGATAACCTTTTTGCGTCTCCGCCATAGATCGTTGAGATTCTTTCGAGTTGAGTCGCCTAAATCATGCGCCTGCGATGGCCCCGGGTTGTGAGTCCTGTGGGGATAAAATGTTGGCAGGTGGAAGTGAAGTGAAATTTCAATTGTCTCGGTGATCTTATCAACATGCAATTCACCAGAATTAACACGTTGTCAACAAAGTTATCCCGATGTCACACTGGCACACCCGGGCGATATTTCTGCAAAGCGGACGGCACGAATGGCGCGCGCAGGGCACACCCTCGCGACGTTGGAGAACTGCAGTTTTGCGCACTGGGCAAACAACAAGGGCCGGGAAATGGTCACTCGCACCGCCGTGCGAAAGGCAGGCGCAGGGTATCACATCGTGGAGCGCGTGAAAAAAGGCGGGAACTGGCGAACGGCTGCTCAGGAGGTGCTCAGTCTTTGTTTGAGTACCTCCACTTCGGATTTGATTTGCGAGTCCGCTTCCATCATGGTTTCGACCTGCTCAATGGCATGGATGACGGTGGTGTGATCCCGCCCGCCGAAATGCAGGCCGATGGTTTTGAGTGAATGTTTGGTCAGCTTCTTGGCCAGATACATCGCAATCTGCCGCGCCAGCGCCACTTCCTTCTTGCGCGTCTTCGCCCGCATCATGTCCTCGGGCAGCTTGTAGTATTCGCACACTTCCTTTTGAATGTCTTCGACGGTAAGATTGCGGTACTTTTGGATGAACATATCCTTCAACACATGCTTGGCCAGCGCCAGAGTGATGTCGAGCTTCTGTACCGAGGCAAAGGCCAGCAGCCGGATCAGCGAGCCTTCCAGCTCGCGAATGTTGCTGGTGACGTTGTGTGCGATGAGTTGAATAACGTCGCTGGGCAGATCGATGGAGTTTTCCTCGGCTTTGCGCTGCAAGATGGCGATGCGCGTTTCCAAGTCGGGCGGTTGAATGTCCACCACCAGGCCCCATTGAAAGCGCGAGAGCAGGCGATCTTCGATACCGCTGATTTCTTTGGGCTGACGATCCGAGGAGAGGACGATCTGTTTTCCCTTTTGGTAGAGCGCGTTGAAAGTATGGAAAAATTCCTCCTGCGTCCGCTCCTTGTTCATGAAAAACTGAATGTCATCGACGATCAGCAAGTCAACGTTGCGGTAGTTGGAACTGAACTCGGTGGTTTTGTTGTTTTGAATGGAACTGATGAATTCGTTGGTGAATCTCTCGCTGGAAACGTACAAGGCGCGGCCCACAGTGCCGCGTTCCAGCGACAAGTTGCCAATCGCCTGGATCAGATGCGTTTTGCCCAGCCCCACGCCGCCGTATACCACCAGCGGATTGAACGAAGTTTTGCCGGGCGCTTCCGCCACGGCAACGGCAGCCGCCTTGGCAAATTGGTTGCTGGAGCCCTCGACGAAATTCTGGAATTTGTAATGTGGACTGAGTTGGGTGGCTGGATCATGCGTCAGGCGGGCTTGGGGCGCGGAGATACCCTCCGGCTGCTTGTCGCTGACTTGTGTTTCGACTGCTTCTGGTTTGACAATGTCGTACACGACTTTGTACTCCTCCCCCGTAACCTGGAAGACCGCCTTGTGCACGAGTTCGCGATAGTGGCCTTCCAGCCATTGGTAGACAAAGTCGTTGGGAATCTGTACGGTGATCGTTTTGTTGTCAAACTCTTTTCCCCTTGTGCTTTCGAACCACGTGCCAAAGGTGGAATCGGGTAGGTGCTCGCGAATGACAGATAGGCATTCTGACCAGGTCTGCTCTGCTGACTGTTGCTGTAGCATAGGTGGAAATGACCTCGCCGAGTTGAGATAATCACAGGTTATCCACAGCCGCTGTGGATAAAAAGTTGTCCAAGGCTGCTAAATCTATGAATTGAAAATCTGGCTTTGTCTTCGGAAAAACCAATTGCGTAGGCCCCGCTATCGCAACTTCATAACTTATAACATGATTACGCCCAGAAGGCACGGTTTCTTGGGGAGAAGATAAAAGCCGCCAGCAGAATATGAGTTTAGTCCGTCCTTAGAAGCAACTCCGATGAGTTATCCACATTTTCTCCACCAGGGTCATTTCTTTTTTGGCTGCGGCAATATAGAAAAAGGCCTCTGATTGTCAAGCACAAATTAGATTTGTTTAAAGAAAAGTGAAACACCTTGTGACAGCCAGGGCTCCGTTCGGCGCCACTGTCGTCGCTGCAGCAGTTTTGCGATTTTCCATTGGCAGGGATGGAGTTGGCCAGGCGGACGAGAGCGCTGCGCGCCGCCGGCCGGCAGGGAATGTTGCTGGGGAATCGCCGTCTGCAGGCGTGGACGGACCAGTGAAGGTAAGAGCGGACCGACCCAGTCGGAAGCACCGCGGCTTGTGGCCGCAGGGATTTGCGCTACTCCAGGTATTTTCTCACGCCTAGATGCGCGGCTGCCAGCCCGAGCAGCACGCCGCCAACGGTCAATGCCGGCATGAACCATACGGGTGTGCGCACAAGGTCAGGATACGCCGCGAGAAAAAATTTTTGGAGCAGAAAGAAGAAGGCAGCGGCCAATCCCCCACCCAGCAATCCTTGCATGAACCCCTGAATGAGAAAGGGACCGCGCACGAAAAAGCGGCTGGCGCCCACCAGTTGCATGGTTTCGATGAGATGGCGCTTGGCATAGGCCACCAGCCGAACGTGATTGATGACGACGAAAATCGAGCCCAAGCCGACGACCAACCCGACAACCAGACTGGCGATCATGGCAAAATCGAGGTAGCGTTCCAGCCGCATCACGAAATCGCGGCGATACACCACTTCTTCCACGCCCTCCAGCGCGCGCAGCTTGCTGGCCAATTGTTGCGCGGCCAGGGCATGCTGATGGCTCTTTTGCAGGGTGATTTGAAAGGAAGGGGGAAGCGGATTGGAAGCGAGCAGATCGATGAAACCCTCACCGAACGCCTTGCGGAAGATTTCCACAGCCTCTTCCCGCGAGATGTAGCGCGCCCGCGCCACTCCCGGCATGGTTTCGATCTGCCGGCGCAGCCGCTGGATGCCGGCCTCGTCGCGGCTGTTGTCTACGAAGATTTCCAACTCGATACGGTTGCGCAGCGAAGCGACGATTTCGACCAGGTTGAATGTCGTGATCGTGAAAATGCCGACGAGAATGAGCGCAACCGCCACCGTGAGCGCGGCGATCAGCGCCGCCATTTTCGCGCGCGCCAGCCCGTCCAGGCCTTCTTTGAAGCAGTACCACCAGCTCAATTGATCGTCACTCCTCTCTCGATGCGCACCACGCGCTTGCCGACGCCTTCCACCAGGTTGTAGTGGTGCGTCGCCATGAGAATTGCGGTGCCGCGCGCGTTGATCTTGTCGAGCAGCTCCATGATGCCGGCGGTGGTCACGGGATCGAGGTTGCCGGTTGGCTCATCCGCCAGCAGGATGAAGGGATTGTTCACCAGCGCGCGCGCAATGGCCACGCGCTGCTGTTCTCCGCCGGAAAGTTCATGCGGCATGCTGTAGCGCTTGTGGCTCAGGCCGACGTTCGCCAGCACGCGCAGCACATTGCGTTTGATCTCACGCGGCTTGCATCCGGTGACGATCAAGGCAAAGGCCACGTTGTCATATACGTTGCGGTCTTCCAGCAGACGGAAATCTTGAAACACGATTCCGAGCTGCCGCCGCAACAGCGGGATCTGTCCCGGCGTGATGGTCTTGGAATTGAACCGCCCCACCACCACCGTGCCATCGCTGGGTTTCTCCGCCATATAGATCATGCGCAAGACCGTGCTCTTGCCGGCACCGGTGGGACCGACCAGAAAGACAAATTCGCCTTTGCGCACCGTGAGATTGACCGACTTCAGACCGTCGCCGCCGGGATAGTGCAGGGCGACATTGGACAACCGGACAAGATTCATCGTAAGTCACTCCCGCCAGCAGCCGGTTCAGACGCCGGGATTCGCTTCAGCACAAAATGCACTCGTTCCGCCTTCTCGGTGCCGGGCCGCCGTGACATGCCGCTGTAGCAGGCGACTTCACGCCATCGGCCGCTGGCCGCGACTTGCGCGCGGATCTCTTTGATGGCATAAATCCGCTGGAGATGTTTTTCGTGAAGGACCCGGCCGCGATTGGCTTCATCGATAATGATGAACTCGTTGTATTGCAGCCGCTGGTAGGGCTTGTAATAAGCATGGCGGGTGTAGGAAAAATCCGCGGTGGCATCCTTTTCAATATAATCGCGGAAGTTCCGGCGGCAGTTGTGATGCGTGCAAATGTCGAAGATGAACAGACCACCGCTGCGGACCAGTTGCCCCGCATTGGTGAAGAGATGCTGCAGATCCTCCTCCTGCAGGCAGTAGTTGATGCTGTCATACAGGCACAAGACCGCGTCGACTTGAATCTGGGTGACGGCTGCCCGCATGTCCGCGCACCATACCCTCGCCGGCAGACCGTGCTGCAACAGCCGCCGCCGTGCCGCGGCGACCATGGCCTGGGCACGGTCACAGCCATAGACTTGATATCCGCTGCGTGCCAGTTCGGTGAGCAACTGGCCCGTGCCACAGGCCAGCTCCAGCACGTGCGAAACGCGCCGGCCGCTGCCGCGCCGTGCCGGCGCGGCGGATTCCGGATGATCCGCCAGCGCAAAAAGTGCCATGACATAATCCGCCCAACGCGGATAGTTGACGTGCCGCATGAGGTGGTCGTAGAATTCCGCGACACAACTATACGGTTCGACTTCCGCCGCGCGCGGTGAGGATATCCACAGCAAGTTGCAGTGCCTCAATCATACTGGTGGGACTGGCGATGCCCCTGCCGGCAATATCAAACGCAGTGCCGTGATCCGGCGAAGTGCGAATTACCGGCAAACCGGCGGTGTAGTTCACGGCGCGGCCAAAGCCCTGCATCTTCAGCGGGATCAGGCCCTGGTCGTGATACATCGCCAGAAAGGCATCGAATGGAAATGCTCCGCCACTCACTGCTGCCTGAAGCTGACTCGCGTACCGGCCAAACAGCGCATCCGCGGGATAGGGGCCACTCGCCGCAATGCCCTCCTGCTGCGCCTGCGCAATCGCCGGTTTGATTTGCATCTCTTCCTCTTCGCCGAGCAAGCCTGATTCCCCGGCGTGTGGATTCAAGCCGGTGACCGCAATTTGGGGACTGGCAATGCCAAAGCGCTGCTGCAATTCCTGCTGCAGCACCCGCAGCTTTGCCAGAATCTTCGCGGCGGTCACCGCCGGGGCAATCGCGCGCAGCGGCAAATGCGTGGTGACCAGCGCCACGCGAAAACGGCCCGCCATCAGCACCATCGCAAAGTTGCTGGCGCCGAGGCGCTCCGCAATGAATTCCGTCTGGCCGGGATAGCCATAGCCCGCGGCTGCCAAAGCCACTTTGGCGGCCGGTCCGGTGACGATGGCCTGCACCAATCCTTTGTTCGCCCATTCGGTCGCGCAGAGCAGAGCCTGCGCGGCTGCGGCTCCCGAAGCTTTACTCCAACTGCCGATTGCGATCTCCGGCTCGCCGAACTCAGCCTGCACCAACGCCACCGCCGCCGGCGCCTCCCAGTCTGCGATGCTTGAAATGAGAGGGATGCGCTGCTCCATCTGCAGCCTGGTCTGCCAAAAGCGCAGCGCCGAGGCCGGCCCAGCCAGCGCGATGCGAACTTGCGGCGGTGGTGACCATTGCGCCAGCGCTTTGAGAATCACCTCCGGACCAATGCCGTTGATGTCGCCCAGCGTCAGCGCGATGGTTTTCGTTTCCGGATGCGTCATGGTTTGAATGCTTTCGCTGCGCCCGGCCCGGCCACGAATATAGCACACATTGGCATTGATGCAATGCTGAATTCCGGGCAGCACCGGTACAATCAGGTTTTCCGTTTTTTCTTCTTCGCCGCAGGAAAGAGAATATTGTTCAGAATCAGGCGGTAGCCTGGAGAGTTCTTGTGCAGCGAGAGTTGTGTGGGCGGATCATAGACCATGTGCTGATAATCTTCCGGATCGTGTCCGCCAAAGAACGTGAAGGTGCCGCGGCCGAGGTTGCCGTGGAGATATTTTACCTGCGGCGTGCCCGGCACATCGGCGAGAATGGTAACCTGCTTCTTGATCAAGTCGCGTTTGAATCCGGTCGTCTGTCCCATGAATCCCTTCACCACCGAAACGTGGTTTTGCGTCAGCATGGTGGGAACGGGATCGTACTTGGCCGAAAACTCGAAGAGCGTGAAGAAATCCGCCTCGGCGCTGCGCAGCGCGGGGTTGTAGCTGGGCGGATAGTCGATATCCGAAAACTCGTACACCATCGGGTTCATTTCGAGCTGGAAATCGGTGAAGGCCAGCGTCTGGCTGTAGTCGAGCTCCTGCTGGCAATTGGGCGACGGCGGGTCATAGTCGAAGATGGCCGCGCAGATGTCGGTGTTTTGTGCCGCGAGCGCCAGATCGATGGTGTCGGTGGCCGAGCACATGGCGAAGAGAAAGCCGCCGCGGGCGGCATAATCCTTGATGGCGCGCGCCACCGCTTTCTTGAGTTCCGATACCTTCTTGTAGCCGAGCTTACTGGCCATGGCTTCGTTCTTGATGACTTCCTCCTGATACCAGGCGGCATAGCTTGCATAGAAGCGGCCGTACTGGCCGGAGAAGTCTTCATGATGCAAATGCAGCCAGTCATACTCTTCGAGTTTGCCAGCCAGCACCTCTTCATCCCACAAGGTGGTGAAGGGGATTTCTGCATAATCCAGCGCCAGGGTGACGGCGTCGTCCCACACCTGCTTGTTGGGCGGCGTGTAGATGGCGATTGCCGGTGCCTTTTCGAGCAACACGACTTCCATGTTGGCGCCTTCAATTTCGGCATAGACTTGTGCTGCCTGGCCCCCGCTGATGCTGGCGAATCCCACCCCCCGCACGCGGCATTCGCGCTCGACTTCGCTGTATTGGTCCAGCAGGAAGGAGCCGCCGCGATAATTGAGCAACCATTCCACATTGATGCCACGATCGAGAGCCCAATAGGCGATGCCATAGGCCTTGAGATGATCGGGCTGTTGCAAATCCATGGGGATGAGCGTCTTTTGTCCCCAAAGCGCTGGCGCGAGCAGGAGGCTGCCGAGCAATCCAAGCACCGCTTTCATGTTTTCTCCTTTGGTTCGGCCCTTTGCGCGGGGCAAACCATGCGGATGGCTGGTGTGCCGCCGGGGCGTTGTGCCGGTCAATATCTCAAATTTGTCTGATTTTTGAAAGCGCAAATTTGCGGACCTTCTGGTGATCGAAAACTGTGTGCGCCGGTGGTTGCCGTCCTGTTACAGCAACGAAAAATTCCTTGCTTCACTGCCGGAATGCCTTATCTTATGCCGCAGGTCTTGCCTCTCTGCTCCCCCTGCAGCTTTTGGTTTTTCCCGGCGGCCTTCCCTCGTTGTGGCGAGGGAGGTCTCCAGATCATGGTGGTGGCAAACAGCCATGTCTGACAAGCTCATCGACAGATATCTCCTCGACGAGAAAATCGGCGAGGGGGGGATGGGTCTGGTTTACAAGGCCTGGGACCCGGTGCTGCAGCGGCCAGTTGCTCTCAAAGCCATGCACCCCGCGCTGGCACAAGACCCGGTTTTCTTGCAGCGTTTTCGCACCGAAGCCAGAGCCGTGGCACAACTGGAATGCCCTCATATCGTGGCCGTGCACGACTTGCTGGAAACAGGCGAGGGCTTTTTCATTGTGATGCAGTATGTGAAGGGGATCTCGCTTGCGGAAAGAATTCAGCGGGAAGGTCCGCTGCCCTGTGCGACGGCACTGGCGATTTGCCGGCAGATTCTGATTGCTCTTACCCACGCTCATCGGGCCGGCGTGATCCATCGCGATATCAAGCCGGGTAACGTCATGCTCACCGAGGACGGGCTGGTGAAGGTGACTGATTTTGGCCTGGCCAAGTTGCAACAGGGGTCCGTGCTTACCTTGACGCAAATCACTGCCGGCACGTTGTACTACATGCCGCCCGAGCAAATCCGCGATTTTGCCCTGGCAGACCAGCGCAGCGATCTCTACTCCGTTGGCATGACGATGTACGAGATGTTGACTGCCCGGCTGCCCTTTGACAGGACGGAAGATCTCTTCTCGCTGGCAAAAGTCCTGGCGCGCGCCCATTTTCCGCCACCCCGGCACTTTGACGCCGGCATTCCGCCTGCTGTTTCAGAGCTGGTGATGTGGGCGCTCAACAAGAAGCCCAGCCGGCGCCCACAGTCGGCGCACGAAATGCTGGAGGAGCTTGAACGGCTTGAGCAACGCGGCAGCCCTGCGACTGCTCTGCAGCCGCCGCGCCGGGTTCTGGCCAGGCTCGTTCCGACCCTGATGCTGGTCACGGCGCTGGTGCTTTTGGCTGTAGGACTGTTGTTGTGGAACACCAGTCTCGGGCCGCGCCTGTTGGATTGGCTCGGCTTTGTCTCCTATGCCCGCCTTTCCCTTTTCACCACGCCGGCTGGTGTCAGCGCTCGCCTCAATGGCAAATTTCAAGGCCACACACCCTTACAACATCTTGTCGTCAAAGCGGGTACCAACGATCTGCTGCTGCAAAAGCAAGGCTACGCTGAAATCGATACGCCGGTTGTCTTGCCGCCTGACCATCTCACCACTTTGCACTTTGCCTTGACGCCCCTTTCCTCGCCGACAAGTGATACTCCACTCCCAGAACCTGCCCGCCCAGCTTTCGGCGGCATCGACATTTCAGCCGAGCCGGAGGGTGCGGCGATCTTCTATAAGGGCAAGCGCCTCGGCAGCACACGCTATCGGAAGTCCGATTTTGCCGCGGGAACCCACCAGTTTCGGTTGCGACGGGAGGGCTATCATGATTCGACCATCACACTCCTGGTGGAGCCGGATCGGACCGCCAGCGCGCGAGTGGCGTTGCGCCCCCGGCTGGCAATGTTGAGCATTCTGGTCAGGCCTTACGGCGCGATCTATGTCGACGGGCAGTTGTGGGCGGCGAATACCGAGCTGGAGCAAAGTCGCTCCGTGCAAGTGGGAAAGCACAAAGTCCGCCTCGAGCACCCCATTTGGGGGCAGCAGCAGCATGAGATTACCGTCCGCTCGGATGGCCCGAATGAATTTGTTTTCGACTTCAAACGGGAATAGCTCTTGTCATCATGGCAGCATGGCCGGAAAAATCCCTGGCGTTTGGCATCGCTCTGTACCTCGGCGCGGGTTGGTGGGGGCCAGTCGCTTCTGCACAGGACTGCGGCGCAGCACTGGAGTCTGCCGACAGCAGCTTTCGCCGGCGTCAGTATGAAGATGCGATTCGCGCCCTCGATCCCTGCCTGAGCAGCAGGGATACAACGCAGCAAGCGCAGGCGCTCATTCTTTTGACCCGCATTCATTTTGCCGGCGGGCAGAGTGATCGTAGCGAAGCCATGCTGGCAACACTTTGGCAAATTCAACCGGGGTGGCTGCCAAGCGAGGAAGAGTATCCACCCGATTTTTGTTTTTTTGTCAGAAAAATTTCCGAGAAGCGGAAGGCACGAGAGTCGAGCGAATCGCCGCAGCCTTCTGCTGCGCAGTCAGCACCGGGACAGGAGGTTGCTGCGCCGGTGCCTACCCCGCCACCCGACAAACCCGAGCTGATTTGTCCCGGAACCGAGGTGTTGAACTGGTTCGTATTGAACCTCGGGTTGGGCACATTATGGGACAGTGGCTCCGAGATCGATGTGCGCAATCCTGTGCTTGGCCATGTGCGGCTGGGTTTCGATTTTGCCGAGTTGGAATTTCGGCGCCAGGAGATCATCAACAAGAGCGAGTTGGGGCAGGTGGAAATGACGGCTGGCGCGGTGAAACTGCGTCTTCCCGAAGGAGTGCTGGGAGCACGCTCGCCGGCGCTGACTGGCATTTTTCACGTCTCCCTGCCCATCCGCAACCGGGATGAAACTGAAGATCGCATGGTGTCGCTCTCGAAAAGCTTTCGCAGTTTTGCCCTGCTCGTCTCCCAACAGCGACGCCGTTATCACTGGGCGCTTGGCGCAAGTCTCAGCAGCGTGAGCATCTGCAAGCGCGATGCGGCCCTGAGCCGCGCCCGCAATGATTCCCTTTGCCTGGCCAAGGCACCGGGCTATCATGCGCAAAGCAAGCGGAACTTGCTGCTGCCGCTGCTTGCCCTGCAGGTGCAGATTGCGCCCTACAGCCGCGCGCTGGTGGCCTTCTCTCCTGTGCCTCGTTATGGCAAACCAACCGACGTCTTCAACAATCCCCAACAGGAGTTGACCGTGCGACCGGCCCTGCAGGTGGGCATGAACCTGACCCCGTGGCGCCACCTGGCTTTTCAGATTGGGAGTGTCTGGCGTTTTGGTCGCAGACTGAAGGATGAGGTGAGTGAGAATGAATTCCGGATCGCGCTGGGCGCAACCATGGGCCTCTCGCTGGCCGAGGTTTTTCAAGAGCTGCAGCATTCCCGCAGGTGAGTCCAATGTTTGACGGGCCTTCGCTCTTTGAAATCTGCAGAGCGATGTTTGCTGAAAGCGAGGTCGAACGGCTGCTGCCGTTGGCGATCGACCGAGTCATCGTCCAAACCCGGGCGGAACGCGGCATGATTATCGTCTACGGCGAGGATGGCGAACTCGTTTTCCAGACCGCCCGCCATCTCAGTCAGAAGGACATCGCCCGCCCGGAGTTCGAAATCAGCAGGAGCATCATTGCGTCTGTGCGCGCGAATGGCCAGCCGGTGGTGATCAAGAACGCGCTGGACGCCCCGCAATTCAGCCACAGCATCAGCATTCCGCGACTGCGCCTGCTTTCCGTCGCTTGCGCACCGTTGCGCGCGCAGGGGAGAGTGTTCGGCGTCATTTATCTCGACAACCGCCAGCTTGCCGGCGCCTTTGAGGAAAGCACCGGAAGCATGCTGGCGCAATTTGCCGAGCTGATCTCGCTGGCGGTGCACAAGGCACTGGAGCGCCGTCGCTTGCTGGCGCGACAGCGCGAACTGCGGTCGGAGCTGTCGGCCCAACGGGGCTATGGCACCCTGCTTGGCCGTTGTGCCGCCATGCAGCAGTTGTTCAAACTCATCGAAAAGGTTGCGCCTTCCGACTCCCCCGTGTTAATCACTGGCGAGACCGGCAGCGGCAAGGAGTTGGTGGCGCGTGAACTACACCGCCAAAGCTTGCGGCAGGACCAGGAATTCGTCGCGCTCAACTGTGCGGCTCTGCCGGAGAATTTGCTGGAATCCGAGCTGTTTGGCCACGAGAAGGGGGCCTTCACCGGCGCGGACCGGCGTCGCCGCGGCCAGGTTGAGGTTGCCGAGGGCGGCACTTTGTTTCTGGATGAAATTGCAGAGATGAGTCCCGCCTTGCAGGCCAAACTGTTGCGGCTGTTGCAGTCCGGTGAGTACAGGCCACTGGGCGCGGAAACCACCCGGCAAGCCAACGTGCGGGTGCTCGCCGCCACCCATCGCGATCTTTCCAAACGGATTGCCGAGGGCCTGTTTCGTGAGGATTTGTACTACCGCTTGAATGTCATCGAGCTGAAGTTGCCGCCGCTGCGCGAACGCGGTGACGATGTCCTGCTCCTCGCAAATTACTTTCTCGCACGCCTGGCGGCGCAGAGCAATCTACCGCCCAAACCTCTGAGCGAGGAGGCTTGCCTGCTGCTCAAGCAGCACCCTTTCCCCGGGAATGTGCGCGAGCTGGAGAATCTCATGCGGCGCGCCGCGCTCCTCAGCGATGGCGAGCAAGTGGAGGCCGACGATCTTGCCATTGGTCTGCCCGCCGAACCCGGCCGGCCGCCGGCCACCTCCTCCCACTTCATGGTCGCCAAGCAGGGCGTCATTGAAAGATTTGAGCGCGAGTTTCTCACCACCATGCTGCAGGAAACCCGTGGCAACATCTCGGAAGCCGCGCGCCGTGCCGGCATGTACAAAAAGAATTTTATCGCAAAGATGAAGCAATACGACATCAAGCGTGACGTTTTTCTTTGATTCACACCTCCCTTGACGGCGGTGTCACCTTGATCTGCACCGTTGCTTTGGGCGCGTCTGGGCCGGGCATCAGAACGCCAGGACAAAGCCGTGGTAATCCTCCCCGCCAAAACGAAAGCTTCGCTCCTTTGACCATTACGCCGCCTGAGCACCCGCAGCCGAAAGCTCCCTCTCCCACCCGCCAGGTTGCCCGGCGTTTCTCCAATGGTTCATGATAAGCCCGGCAGGTTGAGCACTGGCCTGCTGTAATCGCCTGACGCGGCACTCCTGCCTTCGGCATTTCAATCAACCATTGCGATCCATCGGTTTTGCTCACGGCCATTTCGTGGAGTTGGTCCGGCCCTCCAACCAGGTTGGTGCGAACGCAAAATTGTCGTTTGGTTTGATCAGCCGGCCTTGTGGTCTGCTTGCCACTGCGGTGGCTTGCAGGCCTCCGTCTCCCCCCTCTCCTTTTGCTCGCATTCCGTCATCGCCACACGGCATAACATTGACTTGCTGGCCATGCATTGCGCCTGCCGGCCGCGGCACAGGCCTTGCCTGAGATGTGCGCAAAGCATGTGCGCGCCTGCTGCAGTTCTGATCACTCTTGTGTTGGCGTTCAATCACCGGGAGCTTGCCTCTCGAAACAAATAAGGAGAGATCACAATGAAAACCCTCATATTCTTGCTGCTTGCCGGACTCGCACTCCTTGGTTGTCAAAAGGATTCCGGCACTCTGGTCAATGCGCCGGCCGAACCGCAACCTGCAGCCTCGCAATACACCGACGATCTCGCAGGCACTCTGCAGGAAGTGGCACAAAGCCTGGTCGGTCAGCGCAACTGGCTGCCTCCGTCGCTGCTGCAGGTGATGCGGCGTAAACCGGTCGCGATCAGCCGCTTGAATCTCCCTCTGGTTGCGCAGGTGGAGCACGATGGTCGCACTTACGAGCTTGCGCTGGAGGCCTGTTTGAAAGCGCGATTTGGCGGCGACGAGTCCCTGCGTGTTGCTCCCTGGCTCGAAGGTCACTGCACTGATCAGGCCACCCTCACGGCCTATCGCTGGGATGCCGGTCGAAACGAAGTGATGAGTGAGCAGATTGCGACGGCGGATTTGGAGCAGGGTGTGCCCTATCCCCTCTTGTTGTTGACCCTGCAGGACCGCACGGAGATGCCATTTGACGAGGTGCGCGGCGGATCGAGGATTTTTCGGGAGCACGAGAGCGCTCTGGCCAAAGCCAGTCAGGCGGCCGGCGGCGAGATTCGAGTCGTGCCCTACCTCGCTTTGACCAGGGTTCGGCTGCACGTGGCGTATGATGGTTTCAGCCTGGAAGAGTTCGAGATGTATGTCAAAGAAGGTGATGGCGCGGAGGACTTTTTCCAGTCGAAAACGATCCACCTGTTCAACGGCGTGTGGCGCAAGGATGCTGCCGGACAAACCGTCTATTATCCCGATGTCAATTTGATCGACACCACGTATGTGTTTCCGAAACCGATTGCACTTTGGCCCTTGAGCAGCAGCATCCCGATCACCATCGCGCCACTGGAGGACGATTGTATCGCCGGGGAGGACAGAAACTACGTCTATCCCAACGTGTATATGAAGAACACCACGCAGGAATATCATCACGCCACGGCCACCCTGCTGGCCAACACGCGGCATGGCTATCGTCTGGCTGGTCCGGGATGCATCTTCCTTATCTTCCCGGACAATGATGACACTTACTCGCGTGGCACTTTCAGTGGCTGGACGGCCGGCAACACGCCGGATCACGAGGTGAGCGTCGATCTGGGTGATTTGGAAATTGGAGTCAGGAAGATTCTTGTTGGTATGCAGCCGATCAAGCGGGAATTGGTTGTCGAATGACAGCACCGTCTTGCTGTGAGCAACTTCCAGCCGTGGGGAGGGGGGCCCCGCGGCTTTTTTGTGCAAAGTGTGCCTGCCAACAGATCGCCGGCAATTACCGGAGGAGTGATCACCCGGTGATGGCCGGCAGTGGCTTCGCCGGCACCGCCGGCACGGCGATTACATCGGCTTGTGTTTGGTCGACAGGCTTCGTACGCGGCGCCGCGCTTCTTCGAGATACAGGCTTTGCGGATAGCTCTCCAGCAGTTTCTCGTAGAGCTTCTGCGCCTGGGCGTCATCGTTGAGCTGGTTCGCGTGCAATTCCGCCAGGCGGAAAAGCGCCCGATCCGCGACCACACTCTCGCCATGCTGGGCCAGCAGTGCCTGCAACATGGCAGCCGCCTGGGGATACTGGCCGGCCTCGATCTGCCAGCGCGCGATATTGTACATGGCCTGGGGAACAATGAGCGCATTGGGACTGGCTGCGATCAATGCGTGCAGGGTGTCGATCGCCGCACCCAATTTGCCCGTGACCGCGAGAAACTCGGCGCGCGCGTAGCTCCGCAGTGCGGTCAAGCTGTCGGCGAGATTCGCATCAATCAGCAGCAGCAGTTCAAGCGCGTCATTCACCATGCTCTCCTGCTCGTTGCTGCGCGCCGGCGAGGCGGCAACGCCCTCGAGCGTATTCTTGGCCGCGCGGAAGTTGCCGCGGTAGAATTCCAGCCGGCTGAGCGAGAATTTGATTTTGTCTTCGACCAGGGGACGATTGGCGCCGAAACGCCGCGCCGTTTCGTACCATTTTTTCGCCTGCTCCAGGTCACCCAGGGCGACATGACAGTCTCCCAGGCGGAAGATGGCCTCAAGCCGTTCTTTGGCGTTGGGGTCGGCGGCGCCTTCATAGATTTTCCGGTACGTGCTGATTGCTGCCGGCATGTCCTTGAGGTGCGTGAAATGGATCTCCGCCTGCCGCCACAGCGCACGCGTCACCCACGGGTTGCGGCTGTTCTCACCCAGCTTGATGATCAGCGCTTGCAGAGCGTCCAGCGCTTGGCGGTATTGCCCCAACTGCTCATAGCATTCTGCCAGCCCCAGGGCCGCGGGGCTGGTGAAGGGCGATTTGCGAGTGTCGGTCAAAATCATTTCAAATGCCTGCGCTGCATATTCCCACGCGCCTGCCAGGCGTGCCTGCTCGGCAAAATTGAAGATCTCGGTGCCGGCCTGGGCCTGCGCCGTGGCGCGCTGTTCCAATGTCTGGTATTCTGCCAGCGCGGCGGCATAGTGGCGATTTTCCAGCAGAATCGCGGCCAGCAGGCGTCGCAGCTCGATTGCGTTCGTGCTCTGGCTGAGGCGGGCGGAGATGGCCTTCTCAACCTGGGTCGCGGCCTCGTTTGATTCTCTGACCAATTCGATGAGACGGCGCTGCACGAACGGCAACTGGCGGATATCGGCTTGCAGATGGCGCAAGTATTCCGTGGCCGCGGCCTCGTAATCGAGCCTGGCAAGATGCAGCTCAGCCAGTTCTACCGCGAAGAGCGATTCCTGGCCAAAGCGCTTGCGCCCGCTCTGGTAAACCTGCAGCGCCTCATCAAGGGCGCGTGTTTCTTTCATGGCAGCGGCCACGGCAGCGTACGTGCCGGTGGCGGGAAAACTGGCAAGCAAATCGTCCCAATACTTGCGCGCGGCCTCCTGTTGATTTTGATTGTAAAGCACGACGCTGGGCAGCGCGCAGCGCGGCCGATGCGATGGGCGCCCCGGACGCGAGTTTTGAGATCGTTGATGATTGTCAGGCGCCGGTTGATGGCAGCCAGCAGTTCCTCATAGCGCCGCAAGCTCAACAAGCTGCGTCTCAAACCTTGATAGTAGGCACCGTTGCGCGGGTCGCTGTCGAACAACGATTGGTACAGCTCCGCCGCACGATCGTACTGTCCGACGCGCTCGTACGTCTGGGCTTGATTGAGCCGGGCCGCATTGAGTTGGGGATTCTGCGCGGCGAGCGGAAAGGCGAGGGCCAGGGTGAGAATGAACAGCGCGGCGCCGCGCCGCCGCGCCGCCCACAGGGAAAAATATCTCCGTTCGGGAGTTGTGGCGCGCGTTGTTGCGGCCGGGCAGCATGGTTTTCCTGTGATCATCAGTGTGCGTTCTCTCTGCAGCAGAGTGCGGATGGCTGGTGGAGTTGTCTGTTCAGGTTGAGGCTCAGGGCAAGCTTCACTTCTTTTCCCCCTCTTCCTGCCGGGTCAGGGCTTCGAAGTACTTCTGAATCAGCTCACGGTAATCGCGGGAATATTTCTCACGCAGGGCATTCATCAAATCCTCCTGCATTCGTGTTTTGCGTTCGCCGAGGTCGCCAGGCAGGGCGCCCGGATCAACGCTGCGGTAATTCTTCGCGCGCTCAGCCTGGCGTTCCTTGCTGTAATCGCGCTCGCGCATCGACCGCTGCGCATCCAGCATGCGCGAAAGAATTTGCTGCTGGCGTTCCAGCGTCTGGCGATTGACGCGTTGCTGTTGCAGGTCTTTCACCACTTCTTCCATGTCCCTGGCGGTCTGGTCGAGGCGGCCCAGGATCTCGCCGCGGTTGCCGAATTCCTGCATCAATTGTTCGAGACTCTTTTGCACGGCGGCTTGTTCGGCGGCCATGCGCGCCATCGCCGCCTGGCGCTGCAACGCGCTCATGCCCTGCTCGGTGAGCCCCTCGGTCTGTTGGTTGATACCCTGCTGTTGACCGGAAAGGCCGAGCAGGCGTTGCATGAATTGCTCCATGCCCATCCCCATGCCCTGCTGTCCGCTCATTTGCTGCATCGCTGCGCGCAAGCCGGCGACCGCGCGATCCAGCCCCTGCATGGCCTGGCGCTGGGCGTTGGCGGCCTGCCGGCCGTTGCGTTGTTCGAGTTGTTGCAGGGCGTTTTGCATATCATTCATCGCCTGGCCGACGGCGCGCGCCACTTCGGGCGTCACTGCGAAACTTTTCTGCGAAGTCTGATAAAGCTGTTCCGCCACGCGGCTGAGGCCGGAGAGCAATTCCTGCTGCTGATCGGCATTGTGGTTGAATTGCATGCCGTCGTTTTGCATGCTGCTGGATTCGCCGCCGAGCTGCTCCTGCCGTTTGGAGAGCTGCAGCAGATCCAGCGAACTGCGCTGCAGGGCCTGCATGGCATAGCGCTGCTGACTCTCGCGCATTTCTTTCTGTGCGCCGGCCAGCGACTCACGCATGCGCTGCAGCGTTTGCGCCGCGCGCCGGCCCTGCTGCTGCGCCTGCGCCATCTGCCCCTGCTGCAGGCTCTCCGCCATCTGCTGCATCGCGCCGGAAAGGTTTTCCGATTGCATCATCTGCGCCGCCGACTCGACCTTCTGCGCCGGTGATTGCTGTTGCAGTTCATTCAACAGGGAAGAGAGCTCCGGCAGCGATTGCGCCAGCGATTCGCTGTTCTGCTGCAGGCCTTTTTCCTGCGCCGCCATTTGCTCGCGCGTTTGCGTTTCGGGATTCTTTGTCGCCTGTTCGTTGATTTCCTGCTGCCGCTCCAGCAGCTCCGCCGTCTTTTTGAGCGCTTCATCGAGCTTCTGTTCAGCCTGCAGTTGCTTGAGCAGATTGATCGTGCGCTCCAGGCCCTTCAAAAACTCCTCCTGCGAGAATTGGAAGTCCTTCATCGCTTCTTCCAGCTTCTGCGGGTCGAGCGTCTCCATCGCCTGGCGCAGCTCCGCCAGCGCCTTTTGCAGCTCGGGAGAATTGATCTCCTGCAGCAGTTTTTGCAGTTCGAGATACTTGTTGAGCGTCTCCAGGCTGAGGAGATCGTTGCGCTCCATGGTGTCGATCATCTCGGCGAGGCGCTCCTGCATCTGCCGCAGGTTTTCGCGCATCTGCTCGGTCGCGCCCGCGGTTTCGCTGAGTTTTTGCCGTTGCTCCCAATCGAGATTCGGATCTTTCTTCAGTTGCTGCGCCAGCTCGTCGAGCTTCTCTTTGGCCTGTTTGGCCTGCTGATAAAGCTCTTGCATGTCCTGCGCGGTTTCGCTCTGCGCATTCGCCACTTCCTGATAGATCTCATAGAGTGAGGGGAAGCGGACCTGGTAGGTTTGGCTGTGCGCCGCTTTCGGGCCGCGCACCACGTCGTTGTCGCGCACGCGCGCAAAATAGCGCACGATATCATCCGGCTGCATATTGAGTGCAGTGAAATCCCAGATTGCCTGCAGGGTGAGTCGCGGCTGATGCCGGTCGTTGACGGGCAACGGCCAGCTCCCGCTCTTGCTTTCGCCGCCGAGACTCGGCACGTGCTCGTATACGATCTCCGCGGCGGACAGGCCATAGTCATCTTCGGCAAGCACGGTGAGCGGCAGTTGCATGCTTTCATCGAGATCGACATCCTGCCCCGGGAAGGCGATACGCACGCTCGGCGTTTGATCGGTTTCCAACTCGATGCGATATTGAATGGGATCGAAATTGCGCAGGCCCCTGGCATCTTCCAGCTCAATCGTGTAGCTACCGGGCTGATCGATCTTGAATTCCCCGCTCGCCACTTCTCCGGCGAGCTGCAGCGGCAAGTTGGCGTTCCAACTGAATTGCAGCGCGGCAGCGCGCAGCTCCTTGTTGGCTTTGAGCTGCAGCATAACGCGCGCGCCGGGCAGCGCCACGATTTCACCGAGGTTTTCCGCCAGCACCTGGGGCTGCCGCCGGGTGTAATCCGGAGGAATGACGGTGACTTGCAGCGAGCGAATCAGCGGCGGTTCGATCACCGTGGCGTTGTACCATCGGCTGCTTTCACCGCCGAGCTGCACGCGGTAAGCCAGGCTCGCGCGCACTCGTTCGATTCGGTGCATGTATGCCAGATTGCCGGTGTTTTTCATGGCGACTTGATTGGCGGCCTTGGCGCCGTCGAAGCGCCACTCAAGTTGCAGCGCTTCCGCGCTCAGGTGATTGAGATGGGCGGTGACAATCAAATCTTCGCCCTTCACGATGTCCACGTCGCCGGGCGTGACGGAGAATTGTGTGGCGGTTTCAATGATTTGGCGATGAGGATTGAGAATGACGGTCGCGCCGGTGGACATGAATTGCGGCGCGGCGGCCCAGGCAAGCACGCAGAGCGTGAGGGCGCCAAGTCCGGTCAGCATTCTCTTGCGCGGCGTGACGCGATCGATAATCCTGGCGAAATCGAGCGTGTTGACTTGTTCGGCAGCCTGCTGCAGTGCTGCCGCGGCGAGCGCTTTACGCACGGCACTGGTTTCGGCCGGTGTGGCATCGGCATAGACTTGCAGAGCATTGGCGAAGCGATCGTGCCCTTCCGGCTGCAGTTTGCCGATACGCAGGGCCAGCTCGAGGGATTGTGCGCCCGCCGATTGCGCCAGGCCGGCCAAAAATGGCTGCAGCACAAATCGCCAGGCGGCATAGCCCACCGCCGCCAGACACGCGAGTGCCAGCATCCATCGAAGCGAGGCGCTGGCGGCAACGCCGTGCGCCAGCAGCGGTGCCAGCAGCGCAACGCCCGCGAGTGCGGCGATTAACAGGCCGAGGCGGCCCAGCCAGTGCTGGCGGCTTTCCTGCCGCCCCAGCTCGCGCAGGCGGCGCATGAGGTCGAGATAGGTTGCGTGGATCGACATGGAGGATCGAGGCGTCTATTGAGTCTGATCAATTGGTGACATCGTGAAGTGCACAAGGCCACCACCCAAATGGCAGAAATGCGGGAGGCGTGGAGAGCGGCTCTTTGCCTTCCGAGATCTACGAGATCCGTGTCGCGGCGCTGGACTTTTGCACTGAATGGCACGGCAGCGCGGCCGTTTTTTCACCAGTTCCCTCCTGGATCGCGGTGGTGGTGGATGTCTCCTGAGAGACAACAGTGTACCCGTTGGTCTCCGTCCTGTTGCAGTCTCCGTGGCGTGAGTTGGTTCGTTCGCCGTTGGTGACTGCGTCCTGAGCAGGGCACATTTCGAACACTCCTGCCGCGTCACGGAGTGGGCAGGACGAGATTGCCTGAATTCCCGGTGAGCGTTTCGATTGCGGCGTGAAGCTGCAGGTATCGAGTCAATTCAGCAGCGCATACACCACGATGTTCACGCCCATGCGCAGCGCCTGCTCACGCACCTCGGGCGGATCGCCATGCACTTCGGGATCAGCCCAGCCGTCGGAGATGTTGGTATTCCAGGTGTAGTAGGCAATCAAGCGGCCTTCGTGAAACAAGCCAAAGGCTTTGGGCGGGCCGCCGTCATGCTCGTGCGTCTTCGGCACGCCGCCGGAGAATTCGAAGTGGCAATGATAAATCGGATGGCTGAAGGGCAGCTCGACCCATTTCTTCTCCGGGAAGACTTTGGCCATTTCTTCGCGGAAGTATTTGTCCATGCCATAGTCATCGTCGGCATAGAGAAAGCCGCCGCTGGTGAGATAGCGCCGCAGTTGCTGCGCTTCTTCCGGAGAAAACTGAATCCGGCCGTGACCGGTCAGGTAAACCACCGGATACGCGAAGAGTTCGTGATCGGTCAGCTCGACCTGGCGTTCATCCTTGCCGGTGATGATCGTGGTGTTTTGCGCCAGGAAGCGGAGCAGGTTCGGAATGATGGAGGGATCGTTGTACCAATCCCCGCCGCCACGATATTTGATGCGCGCAATCGTGAATTCGCTCTTGAGCTGCGGCTGAGCCGAAAGCGCTGGTACCAACAGGCTCGCCGCCAGCAGCACGAGCGCGCCCGCCAGGAACCGGCCGCGCAATTTGTTCCGCGGAAATGCCGCTGTGCCGGCAGCCCTCGCTGGTGCGGCGGGATTCGCTTGCGGGTGGCGGGCCATTCGCTTTTCCGTCTCAGCTTTCATCGGTGATTTTGATGTACAACTCTTTCTTGTACTCTTCGACCCACTTGCGGAATTCCTGCTCGGCTTTGTAGTTGAGCGCCATGTCCTGGATTTGCTCCCAGTCCTCTTTCAGATTGAACTGGCGCGGTTCGCGGCGCGCATCCAGGCGCACGAGGTGATAGCCGAATTGCGTCTTGATCGGCTCCGAAATCTCGCCGGGCTTGAGGGATTTGGACACTTGCACGAATTCCGGAACTTGCAGTTGCTCCGTCTCGAACCAGCCCAGGTCACCGCCTTTGTCGTTGGTGGTGAGATCGGTCGAGTATTGCCTGGCGGCCTCTTCGAAAGTGATTTTGCCGGCGGCCAGCTCCTCGCGCAGGGTCTGCAGCTTGTCACGCGTCCGGCCTTCGTCGTTGGCGCTCATGGCAACGCGGATGAGAATGTGCCGCACGTTGATCTTCTCGCCGCGGCGATCGATCATTTGAATGATGTGAAAGCCGAACTGTGATTGCACCAGCCCGGAGATTTCACCGGGCTGCAAGGCAAAGGCGGTCTCTTCGAATTCGCGCACGAAATCACCGCGCTGAATGAAACCGAGTTCGCCGCCGCGCTTGGAGGAGCCGGGGTCTTCGGAATACTGGCTGGCAAGCTGCGCAAAGTTTTCGCCGGCCCGGATGCGCTTGAGCAGGCCTTCGGCCTTTTCGCGAGCGGCGGCCACGGCCTCGTCACCGGCCTGGATGTTCATCAGGATGTGGCTGAGCTTGACCGACTCCTTGATGCCGGGCAGGCTGTCCTTCATGGTGTGGTAGAAATTTTCCACCTCGCGGCGTGAAATCTTGATGTCCCGATACCGCTGTTGTTGCAGGTTGCGCACCAACAGACCTTCGGAAATGTCGCGGCGCAGAGTGCGGCGGATTTTGCGCATGGGCTGGCCGAAGTATTCCTCCACCTTCTCTTCCGAGCCCAGTTGTTGCGTGATGTTTTTGATGCGGTCTTCCAGCAACTGGTCAACCTGGCGCTCGTCCACCACCACGCTGTCTTCCTGGGCTTTGGTGAGCAGGACCTTCTGATCGACCAGACTCGCCAGGGCGTTCTTTTGCAGCGCGGCAAATTTCGCCGGTTCCCGGCGCGGATCGAGGCCGAGCTGAATGGCGAGCTGGTAGGCATACTGGCTCAGCTCGGATTGCAGGATGATCTTGTCATCCACTACCGCCACGATGCGATCGAGCACCTCCTGCGCCGGGCTGCGTTGGGCGGCGAGCAGCAAAAGCAAAAGAACAACCGTTGACACACGGCGAAACATGATCTCCTCCGTTATGGCCTGGGGGTGCGGGTTGGGGTCATGAGGGAATCCACCGCCAGGCCCTCGAGTAGTTGATAGTTTTGTTCGATGGTGGTGCTGTTGGTCAACTCGGCGAGCAGGGCGCGATGGCGTTCCTCCTGCTTGCGGGCTTTGAGCAGCGCCTGGATTTCATTACGCACCTGCGCCAGCGGACGCAGGCTTTCCGGCCGGAAGCGGTCGACGACATAGAAGACATGATAGGCATTGTCCAGCGCCACCGGCGTGCTGACGGCACCGGGCCGCAGTTTGAGAATTTCTCTGGCGGCCTCCGGCACCTCCGATTCCGGCAGGTAAATTTCCCAGGCGTTGGGACGGCCCTGCGCCTGCGCGCGCTCCTGCGCCACCCGGCTGAACAAGGTGCTGCTGGTCAATACCCGCCGCAGCGAGTCCGCCGTTTGCTGGCTCGGCACGGCAATGTGCCACAACTGAATTTCCGCTTCGCTGCGTTTAAAGCTCTCGCCGTGGTCGCGATAAAATTGCTGAATCTCACTGTCGCTGATCGTCCAGTCGCGGTTGCTGATTTCCTGATCGATCAGGGCTTCGCCCAGCAGTTCACGCTCGACGTGCTGCAGCCGCGCCTGCACCTCCGGTTTCTTGTCCAGACCCTGACGTTTCGCTTCTTGATAGAGAAGCTGGGTGGTGATCCAGTTGGAAATGTAACCTTGCAATTGATCTTTGCTGATGCTGTGGCGCATGCCCGGCGGGATCTCCGCCACGATTTGCTGCAGCGTGAGTGTGGCGTCTCCGACGCGCACGATCACGTCAGCGGAATCAGGCGCCGCCTGGTTTTCTTTGCCGGCGCAGGCGAACTGAAAGGAAGCCGCCGCCATCAGCAGAACCAGGCCCAGCCGGCTTGAGGTTCTTCGCTTCACGTTTTCTTCTTTCAAAGAGGATTCACAACCAGTGCAGTGCTTGTGTATGAGAAGTCGGGGCTCTCCTGCAAGAAGACGGGAGGTGGCTGCCGGCGCGGATTCGCCGGTTGGCCTCCCTCTCTTCTCGCCGGTTCCACCCGAGCAGCGTTTGTTATTTCCACTCACGGTGCATCCCCAGCAGCAACTTGACGGTCATGGGCATGGCAGCCTGACCCTGCGGCACGGTCATGCGAAAACCGATGCCGCCATTCTCGAAAAATTCGATCGGGTATGGCGCCCGGTTGACCAGCGCGCCGATCCATTCCTTGAAACCCTTGCCCGGCTCCGGGTATGCGGCAGTGGAGAAGACGGCGCGGCTTTCCTTGGCCACTACTCGCAAACTCTTCAAACCCAACGCTGTTCCAAGGATTTTCAAACTTGCCAGGCCGAGCAGATTGCGCGCGGCCGCGGGCAGCTTGCCAAAGCGGTCGGCAAGCTCGTCGGAAATCGCTTCGATTTCTTCCATGGCAGTGGCTTCCGCCAGGCGGCGATAGATCGCGACGCGTTCCTCCGGCAGATCGACATAGTCTTCGGGCAAATACGCGTCGGCCTCCAGTTCGACGCGGCACGGTTCCCTTTCCACAAAGGGCGCCACTTGCCCCGGCTGGGCTTCGTGGCGTGCCTCGCGCACGGCCTCGTCCAGAATGCGAGTGTAAAGGTCGAAGCCGATGGCGTCAATCATGCCGCTTTGCTCCGCGCCCAGCAGGTTGCCGGCCCCGCGAATTTCCAGATCGCGCATGGCAATTTGAAATCCGCTGCCGAGATCGGTGAACTCTTCGATCGTCTCCAGGCGTTTGATGGCCTCGTTGGACAGGCTGCTGATGGGCGGCACCAGGAGATAGCAGTAGGCCTTGTGATGGCTGCGGCCGACGCGGCCACGCAGTTGATAGAGCTGTGCCAGCCCGAAGCGGTCCGCCCGGTTGATGATCATGGTGTTGACGTTCGGCAAATCCAGGCCGGATTCGATGATCATTGTCGCCACCAGCACGTGATAGCGCCGCTGAATGAAATGCAGCATCACCTCTTCCAGCTCATGCTCGCGCATCTGGCCGTGCGCGATGCCGATTTCCACCTCCGGCACCAACGCGCGCAGCAAACCGGCGAGGCGGTGAATCGAGCTGACCCGGTTGTGCACGAAGAACACCTGGCCGCCGCGGTGGATTTCCCGCATGATCGCCTGGCGCACGAGGTCGCGGTTGAATTGCACGACCTCGGTGTGGATCGGCAGGCGGTCGCGCGGCGGCGTGTTGATGTTGGACATGTCGCGCACGCCGGTGAGCGCCATGTGCAGGGTGCGCGGAATGGGCGTGGCGGAAAGCGTGAGCACGTCGACATTCACGCGCAGCTTCTTGAGCATTTCCTTGTGACGCACGCCAAAGCGCTGCTCTTCGTCCACGATCAGCAGCCCCAGGTCTTTGAAGGCGACGTCTTTGGACAGCAGGCGATGCGTGCCGATGATGATGTCGATTTCTCCTTGCTTAAGACGTTCAACGGTCTTCTTTTGTTCTGCCGCGGTGCGGAAGCGGGAAAGAACGTCCACAACAACGGGATAGCGCTGCAAGCGACTGCGAAAAGTGTTGTAATGTTGCTGCGCGAGCAGAGTGGTTGGCACCAACACCGCCACCTGCTTGCTGTCCTGTACTGCCTTGAAGGCGGCGCGGATGGCGACTTCGGTTTTGCCGTAACCGACGTCGCCGCAGACCAGGCGATCCATCGGCCGCCCGCTCTCCATGTCCGCCTTCACCTGCACCACTGCGGCGGCTTGATCGGGCGTGTCTTCGAATTCGAAGGAGGCCTCCAGATCGCGCTGCCAGATGGTGTCGGGGGAGAAGGCATGGCCTTCCTGCGCCTGCCGTTGCGCGTAGAGTTCAATGAGGTCGCGGGCGATGTCCTTGATGCGTTTCTTGGTGCGGGCCTTGAGCTTCTCCCAGTCCGGAGAGCCGAGCTTGTGAATCTTGGGCGCCGCGGCCTCCCGCGCGGTATACTTCTGCACCCGATCCATCTTGTCCAGCGGCACGTAGAGCTTGTCGCGGTCGAGATAGTGGATGACGATGCATTCCTGCTCATGCACGCCAATCTTGATATGCTCGAGGCCGTGATAGATGCCGATGCCGTGATCGACGTGCACCACATAATCCCCGCGCTTGAGCGCCTTGAGCTGGCGGAAGGTGAGGCCCGCGCGTTGCTTGCGGCGTTTGCGCAGGCGGCGCACGCGGCCGTAGAACTCATGATCGGTGTAGACGATGAGAGGCAGTTGCGGCAGGCTGAAACCGCCGTGAATCGGACCGGTGAGCACGTTGATCGTGAGGTCCGCCAGCTCGCTTTCCTCCAGCAGCTCGGCGATGCGCTCGGCGTGCGTCGGCGATTCACAAACGAAGAAGATCCGTGGCGGCGGGCTGGCAGCGTTTTTTTCTGCGAACGCCGCGAGAGCGCGGCGCAGCGCTTTGAGATCGCCGTGCAGCGCGGGCTGCGGCGTGGCGTGCCAGTCAATGACTTCGCCCCCGCTGCCGTGATGCGTCTGGCCAAAGGTCAGGCGGCGGAAGTGCTGAAAGTGCGCGATGAACGAAGACCAGTTCTGCTCATCGCCTTCCTCGGTGGCTTCGGAGGTGAGCCATTCGTCCTCCTCGCTGCTGGAACCGGACTGATTGCCGAAGAGCGCCGCGAGAATCCGCGCCGGCTGAAAGAAACAGGCGACGGTGTTCTCGGGCAGATAGTTGAGCAGCGTATGCCGCGCGGCATCTCTTGATGTTAAGGAATCCTTAATATCGGTTCCATTGCCGGCCAGCGCCACGATATTTTGCGGCAGCAGAATCGCCCTGGCAATTTCGTTTTCCGAGCGCTGGGTGGTGGGATCGAATTCCCGCAGCGACTCGATGCGGTCGCCCCAGAACTCGACGCGCACCGGCAGCGTGCGCGACAGCGGGAAGAGATCGATGATGCCGCCGCGCACCGCCAACTCGCCGGGCTGTTCGACCAGGGCCTGGCGCTGGAACCCCAAATCGATCAACTGCGAAACCAGCGCTGCGAAGGGCAGTTCGTCGCCCGGCCGCAGTTCAATTTTCTTGGTGTGCAGAGTTTGCGGGGAGAGCAGCGGTTCGAGCACGGCGGCGGCGGAAGTGAGTACCACCGGCGGCCGTGCTTTGCCGAGTTCTCTTCTTCTCTTGTATTCGATGAGATGTTCGATCGCCTCGATCTGCTGTGACAGCGGCTGCGGATCGGGATGGCCCCACGGCAGCATCTTGGTGGCGGGAAAGTAGATCGCTTCGCCCGACGCCAGCAGCTCGGCCAACTCATCGCGCATCAACTCGGCTTGATCCGAGTGCGGCAGCACGCAGAGAAACGGCGAGTCGACCTGCTTCTGCAGCAGCGCAACCAGCACCGCCGGCAGCGATCCCACCACGTTGCGCAAGGTGAGAGGGTTGCCGGCCGCGAGCCTGGTCATCGTCTCTTCAAATGGCTGGGATGAAGAGATGAGCGCTTTGATTTGTTCAAGTGCAGAGGAAGACATCGAATGGATTATCTCGGAGAATTCCTTTTAAAGCTGTTTCTGTTGTTTCGTCTGTACGCGCAACTGTTGTCCGTTGCCGCACCGCCCGTCGATCTCGGCGGCCGGACCTGGTGGCAGCGCGACTGCATCACGGGAATCCACTTTTCTGTGCACGCCTCCATACGCCGCCGGCTGCCACTGCCTTCCGCGGTCGGTCATGCGATCGCGCCGCGGATGAAACCGTTGGCCCTTTCCAGCCGGAGGCGGGCCTCTTCAACCGGGACATTTGCCAGCAGCATCACCAGCGCGGTCTTCACGTGGCCGCCAGCCTGCTCGAGCACCGCGGCGGCCTCTTCATAAGTCGTGCCGGCCACCATCATCACCACGCGCTTGGAGCGCTCCTCAAGTTTTTTGGAAGTCATGCGCAAGTCGACCATCATGTTGCCATAAACTTTTCCCAGTCGAATCATGGCGGTAGTGGTCACCATGTTGAGCACGAGCTTGGTGGCTGTGCCGGCTTTCATGCGCGTCGAGCCCATGATCACTTCCGGCCCGACCACCGGACAGATGGCGACGTCAACTGGAATCGTGATTTCCTCCCGCGGATTGCAGGTCAGATAGATCGTCTTGGCGCCGATTTCCCGGGCATACTCCAGGGCGCCGAGGACATAGGGAGTTCTGCGGCTGGCGGCAATGCCAAACACCACGTCTTTGTGATTGAATCCAGCCTCCAGCAAGTCTGCCCTGCCGTTTTCGCGGATATCCTCAGCACCTTCTTGCGAGCGCACCAGCGCTTTGTAACCGCCGGCAATGATGCCTTGAATCATCTCCGGGTCGGTGCCGTAGGTCGGCGGACATTCGGAAGCGTCCAAAATGCCGAGCCGGCCGCTGGTGCCGGCGCCAATATAGAAGAGCCGGCCGCCATTCTTGAAGGCAGCCACGACCAGCTCGACTGCCTGGGTCAGATAAGGAATCTCCTGCGCCACGATTTCCGGGATCAGTCTGTCTTCTTGATTGATAAGATGCAGAATCTCTGCCGTATCTTTAGCATCAATGTCCATCGTGCGCGGGTTGCGTGTCTCGGTGACCAGGTCTTTGATCTCGTCGAAAATCTGCCTGCTCATATTCCTTCCCTCTCCCTGCTCAGTGTTGTGTGCGCCATGCAGGCGCGTCTATGTCCGGCCAGATAAGCCGGCGGTGGGACTGCGTCAGTTTCTTGGTTTTCTGATGACCACTACAAAGCGGGAAGGATCGATTTCCCATTCCGCCGGGTATCTTGACTGGCTCACCACCAGACCTGGGAACGCCGCCGATAGCTCCTTGAATTCCGCTTCGAGTTCTCCGCCCTTTTGCGCGAGCAGGCAGCCGCCTGCTTTCAAAACCGGCAACGACCATTGCCAGAGTTTCGCCAGGCTGGCAACCGCGCGCACGACCACAAAATCGAAGCGGGTCCGGAAGTCCGTGCCGAGTGATTCGGCGCGCGCGCAGACTGCGGTCGTGTTCTCCAGCGCCAGGGCGCGAATGGCTTCCTGGAGAAATAGGAATTTCATGCGCCGGGAATCCAGCAGAGTGACCATGAGATCGGGCCGGGCAATTTTGAGCGGCAGGCCGGGAAATCCTCCGCCACTGCCCAGATCGAGCACGCTTGCGTTTTGAGAGATCAGGCCAGTCGCCACCAGGCCGAGCGACTCGACGATATGGCGCTTGATCAAACGCGCTTCGTTTTCATCGGACTTGGAAACCAGACTCGCGCGCGGATTCCATTCCAGCAACAGCCGGAGGTATTGCTCAATTTGCGCGATCTGGTTGGCGCTTAGCCCAAAGCCGGTCGGCAAGGAAGAAAGAAGATCGTTCAAATCATTTCCGAGTTTTAGTCTTAATCAACTGGCGCCGCAACATGAAAACAGTCTGAAAGGAATGGAAGAGTTAATCTGAGTCCTGTCTCTCTCAATTCGGCACGTCGTTCTGGCCCACGCCGTTCTCAAGCCGGAAGCTTGGGGGAAGGCGGTCGAACGTTTCACGTGAAACAATTCCGCCCAAAACTATGGCGATAGGATCTTTCGCGAGCGCCAGGATTTGATTTTCAACCATCCCCCAATCTTGCAAGTCCTGCTCATCCTGATTACCCCAACCGACCTCGCCGGCGGCGCGAAAAGCTTCGGCAATTCTCAATTGACCCATCAGGTGAAGGCACGACTGCTATTTTCATTCTTCCATCATGTCAAGCTCAGCCGGTGTTTCACGTGAAACATGCTTGAAGCCCTTCCTGGCGTAAACCAGCAGCGCGGTAATGTCCGCCGGGGAAACACCAGAGATGCGCGCCGCCTGCCCAAACGAAGCGGGCTTGATGCGATTCAGCTTCTCCCGCGCCTCGGTTGAGAGCGCAATCAGTTTGCTGTAATCAAGATTATGGGGCAGCCGTTTGTCTTCCAGATTCTCAAAGCGCGCAATGGCTTCGCGCTGCCGGTCGATAAAGCCGGCATACTTGACTTCGGTTTCCACTTGCTCCGCAACTTTCTGCCAAAAGGAATCCTGCCAGTTTTCCCAAAGTTCGAGCCGGCCCAAGCCGCGCAAATCGGTCAAGCTGATCTCCGCGCGCCGAAGGAGTTTGAGCAGGCTCTCTTTTTGTTGAATCGGAGTCGTGCCGCGCTCGCGCAGCCGATCATTGATTTCCGCCGGTTCGACCTGAATCCCTTTGAGCGCGGCCATGGTCTCATCCACGGCCTGCTGTTTACGCTGAACGCGGTGATATTGCTCCTCACTCAACAGCCCGAGTTGCCGGCCATATTTCGACAGGCGCAGATCAGCATTATCCTGCCGGAGCAACAGCCGGTATTCCGCCCGGCTCGTGAACATGCGGTAAGGCTCAATCGTGCCCTTGGTCACCAGATCGTCGATCAGCACGCCGATGTAAGCTTCGCTGCGACTGAGTATGAAGGGTGCCTCTCCCCTGCTCTTCAGCGCGGCATTCACTCCGGCCATGAATCCTTGTACTGCCGCTTCTTCATAACCGGTGGTGCCGTTCACTTGTCCCGCAAAAAAGAGATGGCTGATCTTCTTGGATTCCAGCCAGGGATAGAGTTGCGTCGGTTGGAAAAAGTCATATTCGACTGCATAGCCCATGCGAGTAATTTGCACTTGTTCCAGTCCCGGAATGGTGCGAATCGCCGCGGTCTGAACTTCCTCCGGCAGACTGGTCGAGAAGCCGTTGATGTAGACTTCGGTTGTGTTGCGGCCCTCAGGCTCCAGGAAGATTTGGTGCCGGGGCTTGTCCGCAAAGCGAGTGATCTTGTCTTCAATGGAGGGGCAATACCTGGGCCCCACGCCCTTGATGCGGCCGGTGTACATCGGCGAGCGATCCAGGCCGGCGCGCAATGCGGCATGCGTCGCTTCGTTGGTGTAGGTGAGATAGCACGGCATCTGCTCGACTG
>JBBIKM010000004.1:36435-71756 GCA_037445455.1 bacterium
TTTGTCGTGCCAGAACGAAAACGGTGGTGGCGGCTCATCACCGGGCTGCACCTCTGTTTGGGAGTAGTCGATGGTGCGGCCGTTTAGCCGTGGCGGGGTTCCAGTTTTGAGGCGCGCGGTTTCGATCCCGTGCGCGAGCAAAGATTCCGTCAAGCCCTTGGCGGCAAATTCACCGGCGCGGCCGGCTTCGTAGTTCTTCAAGCCGATGTGAATGACGCCGTTGAGGAAGGTGCCGGCGGTGATGATGACGTTGCGGGCATCGATCTTCCCGCCCAGCATGGTTTCCACCGCCACCGCCCTGCCGTTTTCAATCACCAGGCCGGTTGCCATATCCTGGCGAATATCGAGATGCTCCTGGCGCTCGCACGCCAGTCGCACGCGGGTCGCATATTGAACGCGATCTGCTTGCGCGCGCGGCGACCACACCGCCGGCCCCTTGCCTTTGTTCAGCATGCGGAATTGAATGCCGGCATCATCGATCGCCAAGCCCATCTCTCCGCCCATGGCATCCAGCTCGCGCACGAGCTGGCCCTTGGCCACGCCACCAATGGCGGGATTGCACGACATCTGCCCAATGGTCGAAACATTCATGGTCATGAGCAGCGTGCGGCAGCCCATGCGTGCGGCGGCCAGTGCGGCTTCAATGCCGGCATGGCCGGCACCGATGACGATGACGTCATAGATCAAGTCGGACATCGAAATCTGTTCTCCCGAGACAAGAATTCCCCTTCACTTCGGTGATTGATACTCCAGCTTTCCGAGTTGGATGATGTTCTTCAAATCGATTCGTTCCTCCGGCACCACGCGATCGAACAGCGCGAGCATTTTCGTCAGTCTGGCCCGGCATGCGCGAAGCCTCGGCCAAATCTTGCAAGCGGCCGGCACGCAATTTTGGAAGCACAAGGCGGGCGAGTGGCAAAATCGGAAGGCCCTACGCGTCGCGATTTGTCTGAGCCGCGGCCATCATCTGCGGCCGCAATGATTCTCAACTTTCGAGAACGTTTACAAGTTTGCCGTCAGGCGCCCGCGTAGTTGATTCACCGATGGCCTTCTGCTCGAGTCCCGCCTCGGCGAGTTTACGGTGCGCCCGGTCCGCGTCTAAAATTGAAATGTCAGCCAGCCCAGCCTTGAAAAGGCCTACCCAACCTGAAAAGTTTGACCCAACGGCTGAAATTCCGAAACTTCTTGTTTCTCCAATTTCTCCCGAATCTGCTCAAAACGCTTGACCACATCAGTTGTGTATAAACGCTCACCGCACTGCAGGCATACTTCGGCACGCACCCTAAATACAGCCGTATGCAGGCCGCCTTTGAGTAATTTTTCTATTTCTTTCTCAACAAGTTCGCCGGCGCAAACAGGGCATTTCTCAAAGGGTTTCATTTCTTCCTCATTGTCCGCCAGCTTACCCATTGGTCGGAGTCAGATCGGTGCACGGTGATTGATACTGCTCATTCTGTCTTTGGATTGTAGGCCGATACACTGTGAATCGGCTCACCCGTGAAACCATTCCCATGAATCAAACAACTCGGATAAGGCCTGTCGGTTGGATAATCTTCGATAATCTCACCTTGCAGAACACAGAAGAAGATTTCATCAAACGACAGGCGATCAGCTTGTGCTTCTTCGTCCGCATGGTCAGTAATGCGTATGCGAGTATTGCGAATGGCGTTGATGATGTTCTGAATGTCCACTTCTTAAGCCTATTACAGAATAATTTGCATGACCCGGATTTTACTCCACTCTGGCGAGCATACAAAGGGCTGGCTAACTCCTGATGGTCGTCCGTTGAGTGTAAAACTCCATGCTGCTCCCTGCGCCGCGCTGCACACGCCGGCGGGCAGTGTCGAGCACGAGGCGGCGTTTGGTGGCGAGAATTTCAGATGCAGTCAGACTCATGAATCGAAACACGTGCCCGAAAAAAGCGAGCCTCGAAATTATCCCAGCCCGGGAGTTGCCGGCACAAGCGAATGCCAAGATAAGGAATTCGCAGCGATTTTTCAATGAAGCGTTTGCCTTTCTGGCCGCTACCATAATGCCGGCGGCGCGGATGACTTGCAAAAATATCCCTGCGATCCTAATCGGCCTGGCAGCAGAACGATGACTTGCATTCCTGATGCGACCGGCGCATGGACCCGGCTTGCTCTTGAGGTTCTGGCCGGTGCGAGTTGCGCGTGATTATTTTCCAATGCAAAAATTCGCGAAGATCTCTCCCAAAATGTCCTCGCTGGTCACCTCTCCGATCAAGGCTCCCAACTGGTAAATCACCTCGCGCAGGTCCACCGCGATGAATTCTGCGGAGAGATTGTCGTGCAGCGATTTCTCTGCGGCGTGTAACGCCGCGCGCGCTTTCTCCAAACAGAGCCGCTGGCGGAGATTGACATAGCCCACGCCACTCTTGTCTGCGGCAGCATGGGCTGACACCAGGCCGACCAGGGCGTTTTCGAGCGCCTCGATGCCGGCGCCGGTGGTGGCCGAGGTCCTGATCGTCGCCACCCCGCCGGCTTCGAACTGAAAGGCCTGGGGCGAAGCGGGCAGATCCGCTTTATTGCTGATATGTAGGATTCCTAATAACGAGCCGCTGGCCGCGCGAGCCCGGCAGGCTGCGGCAATGTCTTCATCTTCATGATCGGCGGCGGCGGCGCCGTCGGTGACGAACACGATGATGTCCGCCTCCTGTGCAGCCCGGCGCGAGCGTGCAATGCCGATCTGTTCGAGCGCATCGCCGTGCTGGCGAATGCCGGCCGTGTCGATGAGACGAAACAAATGCCCGCCCAGTCGAATTCTCTCCTCCACCGTGTCGCGGGTGGTGCCGGGGATCGGACTGACGATGACCCGGTCATGCCGCAGCAGCGCATTCATCAGACTCGATTTGCCGACATTCGGCTTGCCAATAATGGCGAGTTTCCAGCCCTCCCGCAAGGCCTGGCCGCGCTCGAAACCGGCGAGCAGGCGGGTGATCATGACCTCGAGCTGCGTCAATTCCGAGTGCAATTGCGCGCGGTCGGCGAACTCGACATCTTCCTCGCTGAAATCCAAACCCAGTTCGAGCAGCGCGCAGGAGTGCAGCAACCGCTGCCGCAATTCCCTCACCTGGCGCGAGAAGGCGCCTTCCAGATGCGACAGCACATGCTGCAAGTGGGCCGGCGACTCGGCGGCGACAATTTCGGCAATGGACTCTGCCTGAATCAGATCGAGCTTGTGATGGAACACCGCGCGCCTGGTGAACTCGCCGGGCTCCGCCAGGCGGCAGCCGGCGGCGCACAGTTGTTCGAGGATCAGGGCCGGAGCCAGGTTGCCGCCGTGACAAAATATTTCAACAACGTCTTCACCCGTGTAGGAATGCGGCGCGGGATAGCATATGACCGTGACTTGATCGAGACGATTACCGGAGAGATCGCACAGCCAGGTGAGAGATGAGCGCCGCGGCAGGAACGACGACAACTTCCTGTCTTTCGGCAGAAGCCGGCTCAGGGACGCGAAGGCGCCGGGACCGGAGAGGCGCAGGCCGGCCAGGCTGCCGCGTCCAGCGGCAGTGGCAATGGCAGCAATGGTGTCTTGTTCGGGAGCAGCCATAAATCGAAACCGCCCGGCACGCCGCCGGGTTTGCGGAGTGCTGCAAATTGAAATCCCACACCAAAACGAGGCGAAATCTGCTTCGCATTCGATGTGGGATCTCGGCGAGCCGGCTGCGGCAAAGGCCGGGGGGATTTCCTACTTTTTCATCAGGCGCTTGCGTGACAGTGCCGCATGCAAGCCGCCGCGCTTGATCTGTGCCAGTTCCTTCATCTTCTTGCGGCGTTCTTCGAGATCCTCCGGCGGCTTGGTCATGTACTTCTGCTGCAGAATGCTGAGCACGTTGAAGAGGGCGTAGTAGAGATTCAAACCCGAGGGAAAATTGTTGAACATCAACGTGAACATGACCGGCATGATGTAGACCATCGCCTTTTGTTTGGGATCGGTGATCGACATCTTCTGCTGGATGAACATGGTGATGCCCATCAGGAGGGGCAGCAGCGCCACCTGATTGCCGTACAGCGGCAGCGAGAAGGGCAGATGGAAAATCGTGTCCGGTGCCGACAGGTCCTGAATCCAGCCTGCGAATGGGGCCTGGCGAAATTCAATGGTGGCGCCAAACACGGTAAACATCGCGAACAGCAGCGGCATCTGCAGCAGCAGCGGCAGGCAGCCGCCCAGCGGATTCACGCCGTATTCGCGATAGAGCTTCATCATTTCTTCGTTCAGGCGCTGCGGATCCTTTGAGTACTTCTCCTGCAGCTCCTTCATCTTGGGCTGCAAAACCTGCATCTGCTTCATCGACTCATTGGTCTTCTTGGTGAGTGGATGCAGGATGATCTTGATCAGAAACGCAAAGATGATGATGACGATGCCATAGTTCGGCACGAAGTTGTGCATCCACTGCAGCGACTTCAGCACCATCCAACTGAATGGCCGGATGATGCTCCAGCCCAGGTTCATCAGCCGCTGAATGCCCAGGGCTTCGAGGCGGTCGTAGTCAATCGGGCCGAGATAGACTTGGAAGTCATGCACGGTGGCGCTTTGCCGCGCCAGCGGCATTTTCAAGTCCATTTGATAACTCTTCAGGCGGGCCTCCTGGCTGGGCACGTAGGTGGAGCTGCCGGACAAAAGCACGCCGCGCGCCGGCTGTGAACCGGGCACGATGGCGCAGGTGAAATACTTCGTGCGCGTGGCCGCCCAGGCGATGTCGCGTTCATCTTCCTTGAGTTCTTTGTGCGGTTTGTCGCCGACATCCAAAGACAAAATGTCTTCGCCGATGAACGTGTAGGCGCGCGCTTCGGTCATGTCGGATTTCAGGCTGGGTTCGGTCGTTGCCAGCCCCGATTGCCAGCGCAGGCCGTAATTGTAGCCCGCCACGAGATCGTTCACGTTTTCAAGCTCGAGGCGCAGGCCAATGGTGTAATCGTCAGCAGAGAATTCATAAATCTTGCGCACGCGCCGGCCCGGAGCGATTTCGCGCTCGAACATCAAAGTATGCTTTTCGCCCGCTTGCAGTCGAATGGCAGCGTCCTTGCAATCGAAGTTGTACTGGCTGGTGTTGAGACTGTCCGTTTCGCCGGGCAAGATCACCGAAAGGTTGTCCGAGCCTTGCTGGACAATGACGATGGGCGCGCCGTCGCGATAGGAATACTTCTTGAATTGCCATTCCTTTATGGTACCGCCCAGGGTCGAGAGCACGCCACGATACAAAGGCGTCTCCACGACAATTTCACGCTCGAGTTGCTTTTCTTTTTGCCAATCGCCGTCCTGGCTGGGGGGCGCGCTCAGCAGGGTGTCACCGGCGCCGGAGGTGAAGGCGGGCGCCGCGGTGGCAGCAGCGGCGGCGGAATCGCCTGGCGTTGCGGATTTGGTGGTGGCGGGTGCCGCCGGCACAGCGCGGCCAAACAACCGGCCATAGAGCCGCTCGTAGAAATCGCTTTGAATGAAAACGAAAACCAGTACGATGAGTAGCGAAGCCAGCAGGGTTCTTTTGTCGAATTGCATCTTTACATCCTGACTTGTATTAATCGATACAACTGCAACGATTGGTTGAGGTAAATAAGGTTAGGGCACGGGGTCATAGCCGCCGGCGTGCCAGGGGTGGCAGCGCAGGATGCGCCGGGCACCAAGGTAAACGCCCTTGAGCGCGCCATGCTTGAGGATGGCCTGGCACGCGTACTCGGAGCAACTCGGATAAAAACGACAAGAGGGCGGGAGAGCGGGTGAAAGCCAGCGTTGGTAAATGCGAATCAGCAACACCAGGATAGTCTTCATTGCAGGAACGGCTCAAGAACGGTGGGCAAGACCATGTGTGCATCAATTGCCGGCCGCGGACACGGCGCGCGCCAGCTTGCGCATCCCGGCCCGCACGGCCTCAAAGTCAGCCTGCAAAATCCGCGCATGCCCGATGAAGATGATGGCGGCGCCGGCAGCAAACTCATGCTGCTCGAGGCGGTAGGCTTCACGCAGGCGGCGCTTGATGGCATTGCGCTGCACCGCACTTTTCACCCGCCTGCTGGTGGCGAAGGCCACCTGCCGGCGGCCGGCTGTCATCCAAACCATGTCCATCAACTGTCCGCGCTGGTGCCGGCCGGTTTCAAACAACTCCTGAAATCGTTTGGTCCCGCGCAGGATCTCTGCTTTGGGAAGGCCATGCCGGCGCCGCGCATCATTCGTCACTGACGGTGAGGCGCTTTCTGCCTTTGGCGCGGCGGCGCTTGAGAACATTCCGGCCATTCTTGGTAGACATGCGCTCGCGGAAGCCGTGTTTGGCTTTGCGCTTGCGATTATGCGGCTGATAGGTTCTTTTCATCTTTTCACTTTCTGCTGATTCATCCGGCAACGGCACGACTCGTTTTGGCAAACAGGCAGCAAACTTAGACTATTCTCCCCGAAAAGTCAAGGAGTTTTTAGCCAGACTCCGGAGCGGCCTGCCTGGTTCAAGTCGTTGGTTCTACTCGACAAGGTCAAGCACAGCTTGCGGCCCAAGCTCAGCCGAGCGGTGCCGGCAACCGGTGTCATCGCCGCGGCAGCATCAGTTCCTGCAAACCAGGCACTGCTGCTGCACCTCGCGGCCCGCACGAACAGCTTGCATTTGAAGCCATACTTCGATATTTTTGGCCTTCGAATTTTACAGATCTCGGGATGGGATTCACCGCAAATGCGTTCGCTGCTGGTGTGCGCCGGCGGATTTTCCCGGCCGGCAGAAGCGAACCATCGCAAGAAGGACGATATTCATGCTTGATCTCAAATTCATCCGCGAGCATTTCGCCGAAGTCGAAGCCGGGGTGCGCAAGAAGAACGTCAATCTTGATCTTTCGGAATTTCCCCGGCTGGAAGAACAGCGCCGCCAACTCCTGATTCGCGGAGAAGAGCTGAAGGCGCGGCGCAATCGTGTTTCGGAGGAGATCGGCCAGGCCAGGAAGCAGGGCCGCGAAGCCGCCGATCAAATCGCAGAAATGAAACAAGTCTCCGAGCAAATTAAAGCGCTGGATGGGGACCTCAAGCAGGTGGAAGACAAACTGTACCAACTGCAAATTCGCATTCCCAATTTGCCGCATGCCAGCGTGCCGGAAGGCAAAAGCGCCGCCGACAACGTCGTCGTGCGGCAATGGGGCGAACTGCCGAAATTCGATTTCGAAGCCAAGCCGCATTGGGCGTTGAATGAGTCGCTGCGCTTGATCGACTTTGCCGGTGGCGCCAAGGTCTCTGGATCTTTCTGGGTCAATTTCCACGGCAAGGGCGCCAAGCTGGCGCGCGCGCTGATCAATTTCATGCTCGACCTGCATGTTGAAAAGCACGGCTACACCGAAGTGCTGCCGCCGTTTGCGGTCAATCGTCAGGCCATGTTCGGCACCGGCCAATTGCCGAAATTGGAAGACGACATGTACCGCATCGAAGCGGATGACCTGTTCCTGATTCCCACCGCCGAAGTGCCGGTGACCAATCTGCTCGCCGGCGAGTTGTTGCCGGGCGAAAGCCTGCCGATTTACTACACCGCTTACACGCCCTGCTTCCGCCGTGAGGCCGGCGCCTACGGCAAGGATACCAAAGGCCTGATGCGTCTGCACCAATTTGACAAGGTCGAGATGGTGAAGTTTGTGCGGCCGGAGACGAGCTACGAGGAACACGAGAAACTGCTGCAGAACGCCGAGGAAGTCCTGCAACTGCTCGGCCTGCCGTATCGCGTGTTGCTGCTGTGCAGCGGCGACATGAGTTTTGCCGCCGCGAAGTGCTACGATCTCGAGGTCTGGGCGCCCGGCGGCAGGCAGTGGCTGGAGGTTTCGTCCTGCTCGAACTTCGAGGACTTTCAGGCGCGGCGAGCCAACATTCGCTTCCGGCCGGAGCCGGGTGCCAAGCCGCAATTCGTGCACACACTCAACGCCTCGGGCCTGGCGCTGCCGCGCACCATCATCGGCATCATGGAGAATTATCAAACCGAAGAGGGCACCATCGTGGTGCCCGAAGTGCTGCGCGATTTCATGGGCTGCAGCGTTCTCAAGTAGCGTATCGAATTACCGGCCCGGCGCCCCACCTGCGTTTTGAACGAAATGGCTGATACCGTGACGCTGTCGATCATCATTGCCAACCACAACACGCGCGAACTCTTGCGGCAATGTCTGACCTCGATTTTGCAGCTCCGCGGTCATCTCGATCTGGAGATCATTGTCATTGACAACGCCTCAGGCGACGGCAGCGTCAGTATGATGCGCGCCGATTTTCCGCAGGTGCGGCTGATTCAAAACCGCGACAATGTCGGGTTTGCCAGGGCCGTCAATCAAGGTCTGCGGCTGGCGAACGGCCGTTACCTGCTCTTGTTGAATTCGGATACCGAGATCAAACCCAACGCCCTGCAGCACAGCATTGCGTTTCTCGAAGCCCACCCCAAAGCCGGTATCGTGGGCTGCAAGCTTCTCAACCCTGATGGCAGCCTCCAACCTTCATGCGAAAGTTTCCCGAGATGGCTGGACTTTCTCTTTGAATCGCTGCTGTTGGAAAAGCTGTTTCCACACAGCCGCGTTTTCGGGCGGATGCACCTGACCTACTTTGGCTATGACCGCGCAGCGGAAGTCGGTTATGTGAAAGGCGCCTTCCTCCTGGCTCGCCGCGCCGTGTATGACGCGATCGGCGGCCTGGACGAAGCCTTCTACTTCTATGGTGAGGAAATGGATTGGTGTTATCGCGCGAAACAAGCCGGGTGGCTGGTTTACTTTACGCCGGCGGCGCAGATCGTACACTATGGCGGCCAGAGTGGTGATCCCATTTCGCCCCGCATGTTCGTGCTGCTTCATCAGAACCGTTTTCGGTTCTACAGCAAGTATCACGGAAAACTCCTGCAGGCCAGCGCCCGCTTGGTGCTGGCGCTCGGCGCATTGTTGCGCAGTGGAATTTGGTGTGTGGCGGCATGGCTGCCAGCACTGCACTCGCGCGCGAGCGGCCCGGATCCCCAAAAACGGCGACGCGCAAGCTGGGCGGCCTTTCGATGGTATGCGCTCGGGCAGGAGCCGTGAGGCACGTCCGCCGCTTCATCTGAGAGATGTCGGTCCTCCCTGCTGGCGACCTGACCCCAACCTTGATTGGATTATTTGGAGCCTCTCTGTTGAGTTCTCTTCACGTCATGGCGATCTTCGGCACCCGACCGGAAACCATCAAACTGGCGCCCGTCATCGCAACCCTGAAGTCCGACCCGGTGCGGTTCCGCTGCACCGTTACCGTCACGGCGCAACATCGGGCCATGCTCGATCAAATGCTGCAGGTCTTTGCGATTACGCCGGATATCGACCTGGATATCATGGAGGAGAATCAGAGCCTTTTTCTGACGACGCAAAAGACGATTCAGCGCTTGGAACCGGTGCTCGAGCAATACCAGCCCGATCTCATCCTGGTGCAGGGCGATACGACCTCCACGTTTCTGGGGGCGCTGGCAGGATTCTACAAGAAGATCAAGACGGCGCATGTCGAGGCCGGTCTGCGCACACACCGCAAGTACAGTCCCTTTCCCGAGGAAATCAACCGCCGCCTCACGTCGGTTCTCACGGACCTGCATTTTGCACCGACCCCCGCCGCGCGTGAGAACCTGCTGCGCGAGGGCATCCCGGCGGATAATATTTTCGTAACCGGCAACACCGCGGTCGATGCCGTGCTCGCCATTCGCCGGGAGAATTTCGATTTTGCGCCAGCCGGCTTGACACACCTGCTGAGGCCGGCGCAGCGCCTGGTTGTGATCACTGCGCATCGCCGCGAGAACTGGGGCCAGGCGTTCGCGCAGATTGCCGAAGCAATCCTGCAGCTTGCCGCCCTTTATCCGGATTTGCAGTTTGTGTTTCCCGTGCACTTGAATCCCAACGTGCAGCAGGCCTTCAATCACCGCCTGGGCGGGCATCCACGCATTCATCTCATTCCGCCGCTCGACTACCGTACCTTCATCAACTTGCTGAGTCGTTGCCATTTCATTCTCACCGATTCCGGCGGGGTGCAGGAAGAGGCGCCGACCCTCGGCAAACCCGTGCTGGTGATGCGGGAAACCACTGAACGCCCGGAGGGGTTGGTGCATGGCAATCTCAAATTGGTGGGCAGTACGGTTGCCGGCATTCTGGCCGAAGCGCGGCGGCTGTTGGATGAACCGGCCTATTATCGCGCCTCGACGCAGCACGCGAATCCCTATGGCGATGGCCGGGCGGCCGAGCGCATCCGCAACGCCATCCTTTACGCATATGGCGCGGCGCCCGAGCGTCCGGCAGACTTTGTGAGTCCTTGATCGCAACCATGCGAATCTGTCTACTGTTTCAGGGCGACTTTCCGCCGGAGCCGCGGCTGGCTCGCACCATGCGTTTTCTGCGCGAACAGGATCACGAGGTGTTTCTGTTTTGCGACCATCGCGTTCGCGAGCGGCCGGAGCGTGAAACCCGCGAGGGCGTGCACATCCAGCGCGTCCGGCACGCGACGCAGCACACGCGAGCTTTCAGCCGGCTGGCCACGCTGCCGATCTTCTGGAATCCAATCTGGATCAAACAGTTTCTGCGCTTTGTTGCCGCCCACCGCTTCGATCTCATTCAGGCGGTGAACTTGACGATGGCGCCGCTCGCGATTATCGCCGGCGATCGCTTCGGGCTGCCGGTGATTTACGACATGTATGAGCCTTATCCTTATGCCCTGCGAAGCTGGAAACTGCGCGGTCTGTTCAATCGCGTCGTGCGCAATGCCCGCGCTGCAGAGGTTCTCGATCGCTGGTGCATGCGGCGAGCGGATCGGGTGATCGTGGTTGCCGAGGAAGCGGCGGATTACGCGCAAAGGATGGGGGCGCCGGCCGAGCGTATCGCGGTTTTGCACAATACTGCGGACGTCGATTATCTGCTGGCCCAGCCGGTTGATCCTGATATTGTTGCACGCTACCGGCAGCACTTTGCCATCGTCTACACCGGGATGGTCGGCCATGAACGCGGTCTGGCAGCGCCGGTCGAGGCGATGGCACGGCTCTCCTCGCAGGTTGCGGGCGTGCGGCTTGTCATCGTCGGCGGCGGCCCCTATGAGGCCGAGCTTAGGCAGATGATCGCGGCCAGAAACCTTCAGCAGATGGTGGAGGTCACGGGTTGGGTTGAGCACACCCGCTTTCCCTCCTACATCGCGGCCGCCGCAGTCTGCATCGTGCCGCAGCCCGCCAATCCCTACATTGACCACACGCTGCCAAACAAACTGTTCGACTACATGGCCCTGGGCAAGCCGGTCGTGGTTTCGGACGCCAAGCCGCTCGCGCGCATCGTGCGCGAATGTCGATGTGGTGAAGTGTTTGCCTCCGATTCCGCTGAAAGTTTTGTGGCGGCGATTCAGCGCCTCATCACCAGCGGCGAGCCGTATGGTGAGAATGGCCGGCAGGCCGTGTTGCGTCGATATAATTGGAAAGCCTCGACCGCGACCCTGCAACGTTTGTATGATGATCTCCTGGCGGGCCGGAAATAACCCCGGCGGTGAACTGGGATGGCGCAGCTTGCTGCGACGTGGGAGGCAACCGGCCTCAGGCAGGGCAGATTGTATCGTCACAATTCCGGCAGATTCGCGGCGGCTGTGCCCACCTCCTGCGCAGCGCAAGCATGACTCTCCCGTCCGCCGTTATTTTCGCTTGCGAATGTTTCGTGAAATCGCGTATTATGCGACCATAATCGACAAAGGTGAAACCAATGATTCGTTTGCAGCACACCCTCCTGATGCGTCACGAATTTTCGCCGGTGCTCGTTCCACCCGGGAGGCGCCGCTTCGGCAGGGCGCGACTGATCACGCTGATTCTCATCGCCATCCTGCAGTTGCCCACCGGTGTGGCGTTCGGGCAGAGCGAAGAGGCGGTCTCTTCCCGCGCGCGCCAGTCAGATGATGAACAAATCCTGAAGGACCGGCTGCGCAGCATTCAATACCGCGACCGTTTGTCCGATGACATCAGACAAGGCAAGAACCTCATCACCGCCTACGATCAGCCCTTGTTGTCTCAGCCGGTCAATGCGCAGACCTACGTGCTTGGTCCCGGGGATGCCCTGCACCTGGCGCTCTGGGGAGATCTCGATGCCGGCTACACCATTCCGGTCCTGCCGGAAGGAACAATATCCATTCCGACGATCGGCGTCATCGAAATCGCCGGCAAGACCCTGGCCGAGGCGCGCGACCGCCTCAAGACGGCCGTGGCCAGCAGCTATCGGAATGTGACATTTACGCTGGATCTGGTGCAGTTGCGCCGCTTCCGCGTGTACGTGACCGGCCAGGTCGAAAAGCCCGGAACCTATTTTGCGCAGGAGCAAGATCGCGTCTCGGACCTGATCGAGCTTGCCGGCGGCCCGCTCGAGTGGGCAGATATGCGCCGGGTGGAAGTGCGGCACGCCGACCAGTCCACCGCCGTCCTTGATTTGCAGCGATTCTATGCCACCGGATCCCTGGCTGACAATCTCCCGCTGCAGAGCGGAGACATCATCCATGTCGCTCCCATCAACCCCTCCCATGACTATGTCATCGTGGAAAGTGATCTCGAATCGAATGGCGTCCATCCCATTCGTCCGGGAGAGACCCTGCTGTCTTTTCTGCAGAGCAATCGGGCCTTGAGCCGCCGCGTGGACTTGCGCAACGTCAGGATCGTGCGCGACAACCGGCTACTGTCCCACGACCTGCTGGCTTCCGCGAATGACATTGCCGGGATCGAGTTGCAGAGCGGAGACCGAATCAGCCTGACACTCGTCCAGGATGAAGTGTTTGTGGAGGGATACGTGCTGCGGCCCGGTCCGCAAGCCTATTTCCCCAACGTCAAGGCGATTGAGTATGCCAACAATGCCGGTCGCACGGGTGAATCCGGCAGCGCGGACAAGATCAAGGTCATCCGGGCGAGCACGGGCAAGGAAGAACGGGGCAAGGATGTCATCGTCGAACGCGGCGATCGTGTCATCGTCGCCGGCACGAGCAAGGAACATCTCAAGGATATTTTTCAGATTTTTAGCTCCGCCGCCTCGTTGATTGTCTCCTTTGCCGTTATTCAGAGTCTGAACAAGTGATGCGGAACATGAACGAACAAAACAACCGGGAAGTTGGCCTGCTCGACTATCTTTTGATCCTGGTCAAATGGCGCAAAGTGATCTTGACGAATTTTCTGATTGCTCTGGCCCTGGGTGTCACCCTCAGTTTGTTGCTGCCGAAGTACTACCGGGCAACGGCCACGTTTTTGCCGCCCTCACAAAGCTCGGGCCTGAGTGCGCTCATTCAAAACTTCTCCTTTGATGTGCTGGGCGCCACCGACATCTCCGGAGAGGCCTGTTTGGCCATTCTCAAGAGCCGGGAGCTGCGTGAGCAAATCATCGCCAAACATGACCTCATGAAGGTGTATAAGGAGAAATACCTCGAACATGCGCTCAAAGAACTGGATGCCAACGTCGAGATCACGCCGGAGTATCAAGTCGGCATCGGCGTTTCAACCATCAGTTCCGTGTCACTCAGCGTGATCGACAAGAGCCCGCAGCGCGCCGCAGACATGGCCAATGATTTCCTGAGTCTGCTGGAAGCGCGCATCATCGAACTCAACACCAGGAAAGCGCGCAACAACCGCATCTTCCTGGAGAAACGGGTGGCGCAGAACCAGCAGGATTTGCAGGCCGCCGAGGATTCCCTGCGCGCGTTTCAGGAAAAATACGGCGCGATCGAGATTTCCGCGCAATCAAAAGCCACGATCGAGGCGGCGGCCCAACTCAAGGCTGACATCCTGGCCCTGGAGCTGGAGCGCAACATCCTCGCGAAGAATGCCCTGCCGGGCAACATCTCGCTGAGCAAGCTCAACACCCGCCTGTCTGCAATGCAGGACGAGTACGAAAAGTTCTATGCCGAAAACACCCGGGTTCAGAACGGGTATGAAGTCCTCCTGCCGATTCGGAAAATTCCGGCGCTCGCCCTGCAATACTTTCGTGCGCTGCGGGAAACCGAGGTGCAAAACCGGCTTTATGAAATGTTGGTGCCTCTCTACGAGCAGGCCAAGATTCAGGAGGACAAGACGATTCCAGTTCTCAAAGTCATTGATCGCGCCATCCCGCCCACCTATAAGTACAAACCCAAACGCGCTTTCATCGTGCTGGGAATCGTCGCGGTCAGCCTGATCTTCTGTCTGCTTTATGTTTTCTATCGCGAGTATCTGGAAAACCTCAAGCAGCGCGATGCCGAGCAACATGACAAGTTGCTGGCAGTGACCCGGGCCTTCTCCTTTCGCCGACAGCACAGGACTTCCCGATGACGACCCGGTGGTGGCAATGGTTGCACCATGAAAGAGCAGCCCTCTTGATTTTCACGGGCTTCAACCTCATCCTCGGCGCACTGTCCGCGTTCGCCAGCGAGCCCCTGCTTTTTCATGCGATTGCCGCACTGGCTCTCATCGCGCTGGGTTTCGCCCTGGTGGTCCCCAATTTCCTGGAATGCCTGCTGCTTGTGCTTTTCGTTTTCGCCGTTGAGTTGCTTTACAACTATCTCGGACTCTGGGCGGTGATCGGCGCTTTCGTGCTCGTGCTCAGCCTGGCGCTCATGCGTTCTTTTGTCGACGGCTTCACGCAGTGGCGCGATCGCCTTTTCACCCGGGAGTTGCTTCTCTTTGTCGGCGTGATTTTCGCCTCCCTGTTTTGGGGCAAGCCGGCTTTCACCGGCTATCGCCTTTTCGGGTTGAATCTGGTGCTGGGCATCATGGTCTTCTCGCTGACCCACTTTACCCTCTCTTCCTTCCGCAGCTTGCATTATTTGACCCTGATTCTCATCGTTTTGCTGGCGCTCAATGCGCTCTACGCCATTTTCCACCACCTCAGCCATGGGGTGCGCGCCACCAGCCTGTTTGTCGAGACCCCGACGTACTCCGGCCATTACTTTGTGCAGGGATTCGCCCTGGCTGCCGGCGCCTTGTTCAGCCCGCCGTTTCGCCGCGTGCGGGGATTTCTCGTTGTTGCGCTGGTGACCCTGCTGGTGGCGCTGTTTCTCACGCTGACTCGCGCCGCCTGGCTCGCTTTCTTTTTTCTGATACTGCTCAGTGCCTTCTTTTCCAGGATTCCAAAGCGGCATCTCCTTGCCGGCGGCCTCGGCGTCGGTGTTACGGTGCTGCTGGCCTTTGTGTTTGTCGCCACCGACGCTTTCAACGCCATGCTCAAGGCCCGCATCGCCACCGATATTCAAAGCGCCAATGTCAGTGTCGGCAGCATCGCTTTTCGCGTCCTCTTGTGGCAATCGGCGTGGAATCTGTTTCTGGCAAACCCGCTGCTGGGAATCGGCTTCGACAACTTTCTCGTGCTGAATGCCCTGACGCCCAACTTTCCGATCATTCGTGCCCTGGGCGGCGAGAATCTTTATGTGCACAACATCTATCTGCAAACGCTGGCGGAGACCGGGCTGGTTGGATTCATCGCGTTGGTGATCCTTCTGACCGGCATCTATTCCGGCATCGCTGCCATGCTGCGCCGCATGGCCCAGCATCGCTATCGGTTTCTACTGCTGGGGTATGCCGGGGTGGTGAGCCTCTGGCTCTTCATGGGATTGACCGAGGCTTCACTGTACACGCCGGTCACGGCGGTTTTCTTCTTCTTCATTCTGGGCGTGCTCAGCGGCTTTCACAAGCTCCTGCAGCGCGAGGCGGCCTCTCCCTCCTGAGGCCCGCCATGCCGTCTGCCCGGCGCCTCGGAATGAATTGGTGATCGGAATCTGAACCAAGACGCTGTTCTTGCTCCTGCGCGCAACATGCAAATCGCCATCGACGCCCGCGACCTGGCCAATGTCACCACCGGCGTGGGCCGCTATCTGTTGAATCTGCTCCAGCACTTTCCCGGCTTGCGGCCGGAGTTTGTCTTTACTCTTTACAGCGACCGGCCCATTTCGGTGCCGCAACGTGCTGCCACCTTGCGTACCAGGATTCTCACCGGCCATCCCTGGTTGTGGAAGCAGGTTCTCATGCCGATCGAACAAAAGCGCGCTCACATGGATCTGTTTTTCGTGCCGAGTTACAGCACGCCGGTCTGCAATCCAGCGCACACCGTGGTCACGATTCATGACATGATCTACACCCGTCATCCCCAATGGACGACCCGACTCGAGCGCTGGCGCTTTGCCACGATCGTGCGCTATTCCGCGCGTTTTGCCAGCCGCATCATTGCCGTTTCCGAGGCGACCCGCAAGGACATTCTCGCCCTCACCGGCGTTTCACCCCGCAAGGTGAAAGTCATCTACGAAGGAGTGGATCCGATCTTTCGCGAGCTGCCGGCGCCGGAGCTTAGTGCGGCCGGGGCACGCCTTGGGCTTGCCCTGCCCTTTGTTCTTTATGTCGGTTCCTTGCATCACCGGCGCAATGTCAGGCGCCTGTTGCAGGCCTTTGCCCACCTCAAACAGGCGGAAAGGATCCCGCACCGGCTCGTGTTGTGTGGCTTGAACCTGTTCGAGCACCACGAATTGGAACAATGGGTGGCGGAGCTGCAGCTTGCCGAACACGTCAAGTATTTCGGATATGTGCCGGATGAAGATCTGGTGGCCCTCTACAACCTGGCTGAGCTGTTCGTCTACCCCTCGATGTATGAAGGCTTCGGACTGCCGGTGTTGGAAGCCATGGCGTGCGGGACGCCGGTGATTACGGGCAACTCTTCGTCGCTTCCGGAGGTCGCAGGGGATGCGGCGCTCCTGGTCGATCCCCATGACACCCTGGCGCTGAGCCGTGCCATGGCCAGCCTGATCCGGGAAGCTTCGCTGCGGCAGGAGCTGCGCGAGCGCGGCCAGGCGCACTGCCGCAAATTCTCCTGGCGAACGGCTGCCGCGGAAACGCTCGATCTCTTTGCGGAAGCCGCCACCCAACCGTCCTGCGCGCCCATTTCATGAAGCTCGAAAATCTCTACAAGAATGCGCTCTTCGTCATTCTCTTCAATGGCCTGATCCTGGGCTGCGGTTTGTTCAAAAACATCATTCTGGTTCCTTATGTTTCCGAAGCCGAGTTGGGCGTCTATTCTCTGCTGCTGGCGATTTCCGGCTTTGTCTATCCGTTGAGTCTGGTCGGCCAGCAGACCGCATTGGTGCGCTTTCTGAGCGGCCGGGAGGTGAAATCCTTCAATTGCACGCGGGGCGTCGCCGAGATTCTGGCGGTCAGCGCGGGGTTGATTGTTTTGGCCACCGCGATCGCAGCGAAGATCTACGCGCTGACCGGCCTCGCTGTGCTGTTTCTCGTCATTGTCACGTTTGCCAGTGCCGTTACCGATTTGCTGCCGGGCGTTCTGCGGGCGCAGGGCATGTACGCCCTCTCGATCGTCATCTTTCGCGGTGTCAATCTCTTTCTGCTTGCCGGCTTTGTCGTGCTCATCGCCCTTGCGCGCTTCACCCTGGAGAACGTGCTGTGGACGGTCATGCTGATCACCGCCGGCTATGCACTGGTGTCCGCGGCAGTTTCGGTGAGATACTTCGGCACGGGCCGGACGCCCTTCCCCAAATACATTTGGAAGGAAGGCGCGCTGCTGCTGGGCACGCACCTGTCCCTGCTGGTGATCATCTACAGCGATCGCCTGCTGATTCCCAAATTGGTTTCGTTGGAGGCGCTGGGCCTCTATTTTGCCATCAGTGCGATCATGCGCCTGTTCGAACTGGCGGCGCAGTCCATCGAGTTCGTTTTGTTGCCCGACGTGCACCGCCTCAACGCCAGACAAATGCTGCTGCTTGCAGGCGCGGTGGTGGCCGGCGGCGTCGTGCTCGCGCTCGCCTACGTTTTGTTCGGCCCCTATCTGGTGGCGTTGCTGTACCAGGGCAAATATGATGCGGGCGTCTACCTGATTCCCTATCTTGCGGTGAGCGGTTTCCTCAGCATCTTGTACGTCATACCCTACACCATCATCAGCGGGCGTTTGCCCGCGCGTTGTCTGCAACAGCTTCTTTATGGCAACGTGGCGGTGATGGTGTTGAATATCGCGGCGGGTTTCGTGTTGATTTCCCGTTGGGAGCTGCGCGGCGCGGCGCTCACGGCGATCATCATCTGGATGATTCGCGTGTTCATGGCCTCGGGCATCATTTACTTCGAGCGCCGGCGCGGCCGCCTGGCTTCCCGCCGCGCGCCTGATCATGCCGTGGGCAAACCTCCGATACCTGATTGACTGCGGATTGCAATCGTCTGACCAACACCATCCAAGCAATGACCTGGGTCGAATACACGTTCTGGCTGAGTGCCTTTCTCATTCTCTTCACCTACGCCGGCTATCCCGCCCTCATGTTCGGTCTTTCCCTTTTTCTGCGCAAGCCGCGTTCGTGTGATGAGAATCACCTGCCCGCCGTGTCCATGCTGGTGGCGGCGTTCAACGAAGAGGCGGTCATCGCGGAGAAGATCAGCAACTGCCTGGCCCTGGACTATCCGCGCGAAAAGCTCGAAATTCTGATTGGCTCGGATGGCTCCAACGACGGCACCAATGCGATCATGGCGGCGCATGCCGGTGCGACCATTCGCGTGTTTCCCTACGCCACCCGCCGCGGCAAGGCTGCCGTGCTGAATGCCCTCGCCGGCGAGGCGCGCGGTGAGATCCTGGTCTTTTCGGATGCCAACACCATGTATCGGCGGGACGCCATTCGGCGGCTGGTGCCCTATTTCGCCGACGCGCAGGTGGGCGGCGTGTGCGGCCGACTCGTGCTGCTCAACCGAAACGGCCTGAGTGAGGCAGAAGGCGAGCGCTTCTACTGGGATTACGAGAACTACCTCAAGCACCTGGAAGGAAAAATCAAGACGGTTTTTGGTGCGAATGGCGCCATTTATGCGATTCGGCGGGAGCTTTACCATCCCCTGCCCACCAGCAAGGCGGTGATGGATGACTTCCTCATTCCCTTGCACATCGTACAGTGCGGCTATGACGTCGTCTACGACAAGGATGCGGTGGTATACGAATCAGCGGCGCCGAGCCTGCGGGCGGAGTTCCGGCGCAAGGTTCGCATCGGCGCCGCCAATTTTCATGGCCTCCGGGAGATTCTGCCTCTGCTCAGCCCGACGCGCGGATTTGTCGCCTTCGGGCTGTGGTCCCACAAAATCATCAGGTGGTTCGCGCCGTTTCTGCTGCTGGCGATGCTTGCCGCTAATATAAGTCTGCTGGGCGAGCCGCTTTACAACCTGCTGTTCGGTCTGCAGATGGCATTTTACGGTGCAGCGTTGTGCGCCTGGCTGCTCGACGCATTGGGCCTCCACGTGCCGGTGCTCATCTATCCGTATTATTTCGTCGTGGTCAATCTCGCGCTGTTGATTGGCTTCTTCAAGTTCCTTACCAAGTCACAGAAGCCGGCGTGGGCGCGGGTCGAACGATGAGACGGTCATGTCCAAGCCGCTGGAAAAGGCTCTGCTCTTCCTCTCCGACGGCCTCGCCACTCACCTCGCCTTTTGGGCCTGGGGGGCGCTGCGCCAACGCCACGGTTTCTACGTCGAACCCGAGCCGCAGCAATTTCTGCTCAATGCCACGGTGATCTTCCTCTTTTGGCTGGCGCTGTTCGTCTTCTTCGGTCTCTATCGCTCCTGGTATGCCCAGTCCCGCGTTGACGAGTTCCTCGGCGTTGCCAAAGTCGTATCGCTGGGCGTGCTGCTGATCTTTCTCGCCACCTTCGAGCCGCGGCAGGATTTTTCCAATCCTCTGTCCGCGAGTCGCGCGATGATTCTCTCTTACTGGCTGCTCACGGTCGTGGCGGTGAGCAGCGGGCGCCTGCTCCTGCGGACCTTTCAACGCACGCTGCTGGAAGCCGGCATCGGCGTGCGCAGAACAGTGATTGCTGGCTGGGGCCGCCGGGCGCGCGAGCTGTTCGATCATTTGCGCAAATCACCCGCCCTGGGGTATGAGGTGCTGGGATTCATTGATCTGCAGCAGCCGCCGGCGCAGGAGGCCTACCGCGCCTGTCCCGTGTTGGGATCCCTGCGCGATCTCCCCGCGCTGCTGCAACAAAACAGCATCGCCGAAGTGCTGATCGCCGTCGACGGCGATTCAAGGGAGGAGGTTGCTGCGGTGCTGCAGGGCTGCCAGGGCCTGCCGGTGCGCTGCAAGATCGTGCCGGCGCTGTTCGACGTGATTATTGGGCAGGCGCGCACCAATCAGATCTATGGTTTTCCGCTTATCGACGTGATGCCCGAGCCGATGGCTGCTTGGGAACGCCATGTGAAGCGGCTGGCAGATGTCATCATTGCCGCGGCGGGGCTGGTGTTGCTTCTGCCCTTCTGGCTGCCCGCCCTGTTGGCGATTTGGGCGGAAACACGGCAGCCGGTTTTCTGCGAGCAGTGGCGCGTGGGGCTGCGTGGCCGGCGATTCAAACGCTATCTTCTGCGCACGGCAAGAAACGGCTCAATCGAGAATGTCGGGACCCCGCAGGAAGGCAAAGTGGGCCGCGCCATACGGCGGCTGCACCTGGAGGGCGTGCCGCAATTGTGGAATGTTTTGAAGGGTGAAATGAGTCTGGTTGGGCCGCGGGCAGAACGCCCGGAACTGGTTGGCGGACTGCAGCGCGAAGTTCCATTCTACTTTCGCCGGCTGCAGGTCAAGCCCGGCATCATCGGCTGGGCCCAGCTCAAAGGTGACTGCGACGCCGCGCTCGAAACTGTGAAGGCCATGCTGCCATATGATTTCTTCTACATCGAGAACATGTCGCTGCGCATGGATTTGAAAATCTCGCTCAATGCGATTTATGCGGGATTGCTGCGGCGAAAAAGCTGACTGATTCCGGCTCGCTCAATCCGGCAACAGCTTTCTCATGCGATGGACAACTGCCAGGCCGTCGCCGGGTACAACACCGTCCTCCCGGGTTACCCAGTTGTTCGGTCTCCGCTCATGACATTTTCAGCCGGCTCTCCCGCCAGAATCCTCTCGACAATCTCAACCTCATCGGGCTGCTCGGCGGCAAAGAGCCAATCGAGGCGCAGCCAAAACCCTGTTATGGCAACAGAATGAAAGATGCCGGTTTCATACACCGGCAAGTTTTTCCAGGTGGCGTTCTCGTTTCGCCAGAATTGCGCTTCTTGTCTGTGAAGGTCGAATAGCCAGTACTCCGCCACCCCAAATTCCGCATACAATTTCTTCCTATCAACCGTGTCCAGTCGCCGGCTGCCGGACGAAATGACTTCGATCACCACATCCGCCGGCCCGAAAAATTCGGTATTGCCCAACAAGTGCAATCGTTCTTTGTGGACGAACATCAGATCCGGCTCAGGCGCGTTTTCCTCATCGAGTTTCATGGCGACACGCGAACCGACCACCATCCCCAGCTTTTGTTTCTTGACGAAGAGGCGAAGAAGCGTAGAAAGATAATTGACAAACTCTTCGTGTTTGACGGTGGCAGGAGACGCCGTAATAATCTCCCCTCGAATTAAATCGGCTTTCTGCTCTTGCACGCGGCTGCAAAACTCACTGTAGGTGAATGTTTCCGCCGGCGGTCCGGCACGCGGCATGGGCTTGGTCAACAAATCGGATGGCATCTCCCACCTCCTGGGCACCCGTTGTTGGCGGCAACTTCGGCAGGCATCATCTGAAAAAGCAAGGTCAAATCTGCTATTGCCCGCGGCCGGCCAGCATGACATAGACGGTGTGCAGGATGATCTTCAAATCCATGCGCAGCGACATGTTTTCAAGATAAAACAGATCATATTGCAGCTTCTGTTTCACGTCTTCGAGGGTGGCATCATAGGCGCCCTTGATTTGCGCCCAGCCGGTGATGCCGGGCCGCACGCGCAGCCGCCGCGGGTAAAGCGGAATTTCCTTGCGCAATTTTTCCACGAAGTAGGGCCGCTCCGGTCGCGGCCCCACAATGCTCATCTCTCCGCGCAGGACGTTGAGAAACTGCGGCACTTCATCCAGCCGCCATTTGCGCAGGAATCGCCCCACCCGCGTAATGCGCGGATCATCCTTCTCCGCCCACTTCGGACCGGTGAGCTGCTCGGCGTTGGCCACCATCGACCGAAATTTGATGACTTCGAAAATGCGGCCATTCTTGCCCACCCGCTCCTGCCGGTAAAACGTATTGCCGCGTGAATCCAGGCGAATCGCCAGAGCGAGCAAAAGCCACAGCGGCAGTCCCAGCACGATTACCAGCAGGGAAACGCTAATATCGATCGCGCGTTTGGCCAGCCGTTCCCACGCCGGCATGTATTGCGGCAGGATCTCGATCAACGGGAAGCCGTAGATCTGATTGGTACGCGCCTGCCCGGTGATGATGCTGTAGAGATCAGGCACGATCTTGAGGCTTACCGGCAGGCCATCGGTCTGGGCGATGATCTTGACCAGCGCATCCTGATCCTGCTTTTGCAGCGCGATGAGAACCTCCTCGACCTGATGGCGCAACACAATGTCGGCCAGGCGGTCGAGCACGCCCAGCACCGGCACGCCGTGAAAGCGATGCAGCTTGTCGGACTCCGCGGGCGCGACGAAGCCGATGACGCGATAGCCGAGCGCGGGATATTTGCTGACGTTTTGATAGAGCTCGCGCGCCTTTTGCCCCCAGCCTACAATCACCGTGCGGTGCAGGCCAATGCCGTTTTCGAGCAGGCGGCGCTGCGTGGTGCGCAGGATCATGCGGCCGGTGATCACGGCGCCAGCCACGATGAGCCAGTAGCTCACCAGCAGCATGCGGCCCCGCGAGATTGGATTCTCCAGGTCGCGCTCCCAATCCAGCGTCAGCAGAAAGATCAACAGCACGCCGCCGCCCACGATCTTGGCGATGGCGAGGGATTCATCCAGCCGCGAGGCGGCATTCCAGGCGCCATACAAGCCGAAGAGCAGAAACACCAAAAACCAGAAGGCAAAGATGAGGTTGGCGAGAAAAAAAGCGTGCTCGAAATCGAGAATGGCAAACAGGCCGAGCTCGGAGCGCAAATGCGCCCACACAAAGAAGGCCGCGGTGATGGCGGCATAGTCGCTCAAGATCACCGCCGACTTTTCCACCCATTTGGGAATGGCGGCGCCCCAGCGTTTGCTGGCGATCAATCCCACCAGCGAGCCGACGCCAAAGCCGAGATGAATGACGGCCAACACCGGCAGCAAAGCCGGCAGATGCCGCAGCCGGCTGCGCAGCGCCAACACCGTTGCCAGCGTGACATTGGCCGCTGCGTAAACCGCGCCGAGGGCAAGCAAGCCCGCTGCCGCCCAGGTCATGACCGGCGTGAGCAGCGCCAGAGTGACCACCGCCAGGAGCAGCAGCGCCGGCAGCAGAAAGCGCACGCGCAATTGCGCGCCGGTTTTCTTGGCCCGCATCGCCCAGGCATGGCCGTGCACGCCGGCCCATCCCAGCAAATCGAAAAGGTCTGCGCGCAGAATGAGGGCCGATTGAATGCGCGGGGAGAAATAGAGTGAAAAGCCATGTTGCTCCATGCGCGTCGCAGTGTCGTACTCATGGCCGGGCATTTCGTGTTCGAGCACGCCCGCGGCACTCAAGGCAGCGCGGCGATACGCGCCATGGAGCAAGGCCTCGCGGCGCACGCCGCTGTGTGTTTCCTCCTGCGTGCCGGTGGGCAAAACCCATCTCGAACCCAGGGCAATGCTGGCCGCCTGTTGCAGCCGGCCGGCGCTGCGATAGTGCAGCCGGCCACCCACGCCCGCGCTGCCGCTGGCCTGCAGTGCGGCAACGCATTGCGCGATGAAATCATCAGCGAGCACGGCATTGGGCGCGACCGGAATGACCACATCCTGGGAATTGGCAGCGGCGCGGCGGGAAAGGGCTTTGCGCGTTTTGGCATAGCTCCGCCGCACGCGCAACGCCGGGTTGGCCCGGGCAAACGCGCGGATCGCTTTCTGCGTCGACTCATCCGGCGCTTCAGCGATAATCAGGATTTCGATGAGAGGAAGCGGGTAGGTTTGACGCGCGAGGGAGGCGAGACACTCCGGCAGATACTGCGTGGCGCCCCGCAAGGGGATCACGATGGTGACCTGGGGAAGCACCTCCTCACGGACAGGCACTGCTGCAGATGGCTGGCTGGGGCTGGGCAAGGCCATGCGCTTCGCACTCCGAAAAAGAAAACCACGAATTTCACCGGAAGAACGGCAACAATCTGTGAAATTCGTGGTTCATTTTCAATGCTGAAGTGCAGCCGTCTGCGCCAGCGGCCGGCACGCTGTCCTCAATGATCCTCGTGATGGCGCATCACGTCGGGGATTGAGTTGGTGCCGCAGCCGAGCTTTACCACTTTGCGCTTGTAGTTCCTGCCGTTGGTCGCGCCGTTGGTGGCATTGCGCGTGTCCACCACCAGTCTGGCATTCTTGACGATCATGTCGTAATCATAGGCATCGTGGTTGGTTGCGATCACCACGCAATCCGCACTTTGCACCAACTTGGCGGTGAGCTTGCGGGACTGGTAGACTTTGCCGTTGACCTTGAGGGTCGGCACCCAGGGGTCGTTGTATTCCATCCGGCGGCCGCCGCGATTGTAGAGCAGCTCCATCAATTTCACTGCCGGCGAATTGCGCGTGTCATCCACATTCTTTTTGAAGGCCGCGCCCAGCACCAGAATCTTGGCGTCGCGGATGGCCACGCCATGATGCGAGAGCGAGCGGATGATCAAATCCAGCACGTAGTAGGGCATGTTTTCGTTGGTCTGCGCCGCCAGCTCGATGAAGCTGGTATGGAAGTCATACTCGCGCGCCTTCCAGCTCAGATAGTAGGGATCGACCAGAATGCAGTGGCCGCCAATGCCGGGGCCGGGCCAGAAGGGCATGAAGCCGAAGGGCTTGGTCGAGGCCGCCTGCACCACTTCCCAAATGTCCACGCCTTCCATGCGGTCGCAAAGCTGCGCCAGCTCGTTGACCAGCGCGATGTTGACCGAGCGGAAGATGTTCTCCAGCAACTTGGTCATTTCCGCGGCTTTGGGGTTGGAAAGCTCGTGCACCTCGGACACGATCTTGCGTGACACCGCCGCCGCCAGCTTCGTGCACTTTTTGGTCACGCCGCCCACCACCACCGGCGTAGTCGCGGTGGTGAATTTCTTGTTGCCGGGATCGATGCGCTCGGGCGAGAACGCCAGATAAAAGTCCTTGCCCACGGTGAGCTTCTGGGCCTCCAGAATCGGCTGCACCACTTTTTCCGTGGTTTCGGGATAGGTGGTGGATTTCAGGATGATCAACTGATCCTTGCGCAAGCCGGAGGCGATGCCGTTTGCCGCGCTCACGATGTAGGAGACATCCGGCTCCTTGTTGTTGGTGAAGGGGGTGGGCACGCAGATGAAGATGACATCCGCCTTGCCGATGCTTTTGAAATCAGTCTGGCCTTCCAGCTTGCCGGCCTTCACCAATTCCGCCAGCTTGGCGCTGTCAACGTCATCGATGTAGTTTTGGCCCTTGTTGAGCTTGGTGATCTTGCGCTCATCCAAATCGATTCCCACGGTGTCAAAGCCGGCGCCGGCATATTCGACGGCCAGAGGCAGGCCGACGTAGCCCAAGCCGATGACGGCGATCTTCGCGCTTCCGTTTTCGATCTTCTGTTCCAGCGTCACAGGTGCACTCCTTCCAATGGTTATCCTCAAAGTACGAGCCTACCCACAGGCGGCTTTGGGGAATGATAAAAGCATCGCTCAGGTTAAACTTAATCCGGAGGAATAAAGTCGTGCCTCGGGCGAGGGGTGTAAACAGGCAGGGATGAAACCAACCTTACAATGACTTGCCATAGTTCTTTCGGTAAAACTCGAGATATTCGCCGCTTTTCAGTTTCTCCCACCACCAGCGATTTTGCACATACCAATCGATCGTGTGTTCCAGCGCCGCTTCCAGCGTGTGTTGCGGCCGCCAGCCCAGGCTGGCGATCTTGCCGCAGTCCACGGAGTAGCGGCGGTCATGGCCGAGCCGGTCGGTGACAAAGGTCTTGAGCGTCGCAGGCTTGTTCAGCCGGGCCAGAATGAAATCGGTGATTTCGAGATTCGTGCGTTCGTTGCCGCCGCCGATGTTGTACACTTCGCCGGGCTGGCCCTGCGTCAGCAGGAAGTGAATGGCGTCGCAATGATCTTCCACATAGATCCAATCGCGCACGTTCTGGCCGTCGCCGTAGATCGGCAGCGGCTTGTCCTCGATGGCATTGGTGACGAACAGCGAAATCAGCTTTTCGGGATACTGATACGGTCCGAAATTGTTCGAACAGCGCGTGATGATCACCGGCAGGCCGTAGGTGACAAAGTAGGAATAGGCCAGCCGATCGGCGCCCGCTTTTGAGGCCGAGTAGGGACTCGAGGGCATCAACGCGTCGGTCTCCTTAAATGAACCGGTCGCGATGCTGCCGTAGACTTCGTCCGTGGAAATCTGAATGAATCTGCTGACGCCGTGGCGGCGGCTGGCGTCCAGCAGGACAAAGGCGCCAAACACATCGGTGCGAATGAACGCATCCGGACCGCCGATGGAGCGGTCCACGTGGCTTTCCGCCGCAAAATTCACCACCACTTCGACGCCCTCCATCAGCTCATCCACCAGGCCGGCGTCGCAAATATCGCCCTTCACGAAGCGATAGTTGGGATGGCCTTTGATGTCGCGCAGATTCTCGAGATTCCCGGCATAAGTGAGTTTGTCGAGGTTGATAACCTCCACGTCGTCATGCCGGCGCAACAAGTAGTGGACGAAATTGCTGCCGATGAAGCCGGCACCGCCGGTCACGAGTATTTTTCGCATGGTCCCTTCCCTGGTTGAGTTCGCCACACAAGTTGCGATAACGATGCCGTTGCCGCGCTCGCAAAAAAGATGGCGAATTTAAAGATAGCCGTTTCGAAAGTCAACAATGGCCTCCTGCTGCCTGGCTGCGCAATTCACCCGATTGAAAGTCAATAACTTGGCGCTGCTTCACCGTTTCAGCATGAGAAACTGTCTCATGCCGGCTAACCCTGGCAAGCGCAATCGCGGCGTGCCGGCCGGATTTGTAGGTCTCTTATCATCATCGAGTTAAGCCGGCGCACGCAGCACGCGGCCCGCCAGCGTGCCGGTGAATTTTTCCTGGTCAATGACGAGTTGGCCGTTCACGATAACAAAAGGAATGCCAACCGGATATTGATGCGGCTCTGACCACGTGGCGCGATCGGCAACGGTCTTGGGATCAAACACAACCACATCCGCCCAGGAACCGAGCTTCAGCATGCCGCGGTCCGACCAGCCCAGGGTTTGCGCGGGCAGCGCCGTCATCTTGCGCACGGCCTCGCCCAGCGTCATGAGCCCCTGCTCGCGCACATACTTGCCCAACACCCGCGGAAAGGTGCCGAACGAGCGCGGATGCGGATTGCCGCTGCGCAGCACGCCCTGCTCCGCCAACGCTGAACCGTCGCTGGCCGGCATGCAGTAGGGATCAGCCAGCAGCGCGGCCGTGTCTTCTTCGCGCATGGCGAATCCCACCATGCCGCCGCCACCCTTTTCGATGAAGAGGAACTGCACCAAGAGATCAAAAGGATCAGCGCCCGCCTGCGCCAATTCGGCAAGATTCATACCTTCATACTCCTTGCGACGCGGATGGTTGGGCAGGCTGGAGATCATCACAGATTGCCATCCGCCGATCTTGTCGGCCTCGTATTGCACGAGTGGCCGCAGTTGCGTGCGCACCTGAACGTCCTGCAGGCGATGCAGGAATGCTTCATTGCCGCCGGCGCGGCTCCACAAGGGAAACAACGAAGCCAGACCAGTGGCATAGGCGGTGTAGGGATAGCGATCGCAGGTCACGCGCAGACCGGCTTGGCGCGCGGCCGCCAGCCTCGCCAGCATCTCCGGCTGCTTGTGCCAGTTGTTGTGGCCGGATGCTTTGAGGTGGGAAATATTGAGCGCGATGCCCGCTTCCTGCGCGATGCGGATTGCTTCCGCCACCGCCTCCAGCAGCGTGTCGTCTTCATTGCGCATGTGGGTGGAGTAGATGGTCTTCCCGGCTGCGGCCTGGCACAGCGCGATGATTTCCTCGGTGCTGGCAAAGCTGCCCGGCGTGTATTCCAATCCCGAAGAAATGCCGCAGGCGCCCTGCTTCAATGCCGTGCGCAGCAGCGCCTGCATCTGCGCAATTTCCTCCGCGGCCGCGGGGCGATCTTCCAGACCCACCACAAGCTGCCGCAGCGTGCCCTGCCCCACCATGCTGGCGGCGTTGGTGATCATGCCGCCGGCTTCGAGGCGCCGAAAATAGCCGGTGAAATCCACCCAATCGACCGCGAGGCCGAAGCGCTTGCTCAGATCTTCGTGCAGCTCGGCGCGCATGTTTTCGTTGAGCGGCGCCAACGAGTCGCCGTCCTGCCCGAGAATTTCAGTGGTGACGCCCTGCCGGATTTTGGATTGCGCCTCGCCGCCGAGCAGCAGCTCTTCATCGCTGTGACTGTGAAAGTCGATGAAACCCGGTGCAACCGCCAGGCCCGTGACGTCGATCTTGCGTCTGGCCTTGCGCTCGCGCAGGTTGCCGAAAGCGGCAATGCGGCCGTCCTTCACACCCAGGTCGCTGAGAATGCCGGCCTGGCCGCTGCCGTCATAAAGCAAGCCGCCGATCAGCAGCAAGTCGAATTCGTACCCGGGAGTGCAGGCCGCGCCGAGCAGCGGCACAGTCGCCAGCGCGCCGGCCAGACCGGTTTTCAAGAAATCCCGCCGGGAATATTGCTTGGCCATCTCTCCTCCGTGATGAAATTGGCGCAATATAGCCGCGGCCTGCCGGAGAAGCAAGGGCATTTCTGGCAGAATCTCGGTTGCCTGTGGGCAAAACGCTGTTATCTTGACCATTTGTAGTGAGGCCTTCCGTTCGTAGTGATGCCTTCAGGCATCGAGCGTTCCTGACGTGGAGGCTTTGCTTGTGGTAAGTGACTAGCTTTCCAAATTTGGAATAAAATTCCAACTTTCCACCAACAGACAGATTAGGGCCAACTGATGAAAAAGCTTTTATCAGTTGCGTTGTTTCTATCGGTTGGAAAATCTTCATGCTGCCCGCAGGGCCAAGCTCTCAGCTCGTCAGAAAACTTGCGTAGGCGATTGGCTTCTCAAACTTGGAAAAAAATTCCAACTTCCTTCCAACTGATAGAAGAACCCAACTGATAGGCATGCCCCATCAGTTGGGTTCTTCTATCGGCTGGAAAATTTTTGTGCTGCCCTCAGGGCTTCAGGCATTCAGCGTCCCTGACGTGAAGGCTCTTTGTTTTCCATGAGTCCAATTCGAGTCCTCACCTGCGACGCCTAAAGGCGTTACTACAAGCCATTGCGTCACTACAAACCAGGGAGCATCGCAATGCCCTACGAATACCGCCATATGACGCCAGAACAGCGTGAAGCAATTGTACGTTTGCGCACCGCCAAAGGGCATCCCCTGCACGCCCCGCCGCATCCGCTCAAAGAAAGAGCCTACTATCTGCTCTCGGCCGCCAACTTTGAACACCGGCCCATCATGGCAAGCCCCGCCCGCCGCACGGAGTTTCAAAAACGGGTTTTGGACAAACTGCAAGAGAGTGGAATTGAAATCCGGCATGGTTTTTTTGCCGAATCACGACCACCTGCTGGCCTTTGTGCCGATATTCCCGAAGCTATTCAACGGGCTGCACGGCGCCACCTCCCGCAGGTGGAATCAGGAAGACGACCAAATCGGCCGCACCGTGTGGTACAAGTTCAATGATCGCATGATCCGCAGGGAAGCGCACTTCTGCGCGACTCTGAATTGCATCATTACAATCCGGTGCGCCACGGTTACACGAAACGGATGGACGTGTGGGAGTGGTCAAGCTTTGGTTGGTATCTCGAGGAAATGGGGCGTGCTTGGCTGGTGGAGATTTGGAAGAAATACCCTCTCAAAAACTACGGCGAAAAGTGGGATACTCTTTAGTGCTTGAAGTCAGTGCTCGTAGTGATGCCTTCAGGCATTGTGCGTTTGGCGCGAGGGAGCTGTACACCTTTTGTGTGACATGCTCGCCACTTCAGGCCGCACGCCTGAAGGCGTCACAACAAGCGGGCGTCACTACAAGCGACTACAAGCCCAACCTCCCCTAGTTCACCGCCAGCCGCTTTTGGGCCTGGGTGCGGATGAAGGCGTAGTTCATGTTGTTCAGTGCGTTGAAATTGGCGGCCTTCGCATACGCTGCTTTGGCTTTCGCCTTGTCGCCCTGCGCGGCGTAAGCCTGCGCCAACCGGAAATGCGTGTAAGGATTCTGCTGGTTGGCGAGCTGGAACTCCGCAATGGCTTTGCCGGGATCGTTCTCCGCAAGTGCAATCGTCCCGGCCAGCTCATGCGCCAGCCAAATTTGAAAGGTATTCTTCGCGCCCTCGGCCCGCGTGCGGAACTCCCCTGATTTTGCCCGCGCTGTTTTCAGATCTCCGGTCGCCACCGCCACCCGCGCCACGTTGTAGAGGTGGATGCGCCGCGCATTCTCCTTGACTTCAGGCGCCAGGCTGGAAGCCTCCATTACCTGCAGGGACTTGTCGAACTTTGCCAGCGCGTCCTGATATTTCCCGGCCTCGAACAAAATGTTGCCCATCGCGCCCAAATCGCCGGCCATGGCCGCTGCGTCGTTGATCTTCTCGCCCATCGCATACTGCTTGTCCATTTCCTTCAGCGCGCTGCTCCAATCGCCGGCATCCACGTACGAAACCGCCGTGGCGAAAAGCGCGGCGCGGCGTTCGCCGTCGTTGCGCGCCATGCCGTAAAGCTTCTGAAGCTGTGCCCGGGCCTCTTGATGCCTGCCGAGCAGATTGAGATCGGTGGCAATGCCGATGTGCGAGGCGGCAAAATTGGGATTGCGCGCCAGTGCCTCATGATAGTGCTTGATCGACTCTTCGAATCTGCCCGTCTTCTGCAGCAATTCCGCATACGAATCGTGCGGATTCGGATCATTGGGAATCAGCTCGACATATTTCTTGAAAGCCTTCTCCGCCTCAGCATAATTTTCCATGAAGCGGTGGGCATAACCCAGTTGGTTGTAGGGCTGGGTGAAATTCGGCGCCAGCGCCGTGGCCTTTTGATACGCGGCGATGGCTGCGGCCCAATCCTGCTGGCCGAAATAGTAGCCGCCGAGCAGGTTGTGGGCACGCTCGTCCTGCGGAAAGGCTTCCACCAGTTTCTGATAGTACTCCTTCTGTTGCATGGGCGCGCCGTTGACCCCCGCCTGGAAACCCAGAATCCACAACCGTTCTCCCGCAGAGACTTTGTCCGCCAGAGATACCGCTTTGTTCATTTGCTCAAAGAAGCCTTTGGCCGTCGGTTGGCTGAAGGAGGAATAGAGATAGGCCATCGCGAAGTCCGGATCTTTGTCAATGGCTTGATCGAAGTGTTGCAGCGACTCCTGCCCCTGCAGCCGCTCGAACAAATCGCGGCCTTTGAGAAAGGCCTGCCGCGCCTGCTCGGAGGAAGTGGTGATCGGAATTTTGGCGCCGTTGCCGGAGGCGTAGGCGGCGAGCGCGAACAGCAGGGCGAAAAGTGCCAGGATTCGCGCAGAGCAGTGAAAGGAATGCAGCTTCATCATGAACTCCCTGAGCTTGATGAGTGAGTGAAGAGGGATGGGAAAATGAGGCATTGTCACGGTTGGCAGCGAGGCCGTTGCAGCGGGTCATGCCCCGCTTTCGCCCCGCCGCCAGCCGGGTTACTCTGCGCGCAAGAGTTTCTCAACAACACCATGGACGGTGACCCGGCGGGTCGGCAAATCGTTCAAGTTTTGCCGACGAGTGGAGGAAGAAGAACGGCAACTCACGCGAGCGAGGCGATTCCGGGTGGCACTTGCGGCTCTGGCGAGCGCGCGACAAAGCAATCTCACCGAGCAGGCAACTTGGCAAATCACGGCTGCGCGAGTTGCTTTCGTCGTCGTTGCCGTTTTGCGCTCAGGCGCGTGAAGACGGACGATCATCATCGACGAGCGAGACTTCGTCCATTTCGACGTGATGCCCGCCCGGCAGAAACAAATGACTGTAAACTTGCTCCAGATAGCGGTCGGTCATGCCCTGCAAATGCTCCACGATGCGCAGAATGAACTTGGGATCATTCGTATTCGGGTGTTGCAACCCAAAGCGCCGCAGCGAGTGGCTGTGCATGCTGTGCGGCGACGCCACAAAATGGGCGAAAACCTTCTGCAGATACTTGCTGCCCTTGTCGTTCATGCGCACCACGGTGGCAGCGTGATGAATGTATTCGGGAATGAAATTCTCGCGCAGGCTGTTGCGCAGCGCCCACACGGCCGGGCTGTAGCCCACCAGCTTGCAACCCCGGAAGCGGAGGCAAATCTGGCCGAGGGGATAAGCCTTGAGCGGTTGGCCGCCGCGCAACACCAACACCTGCCGGCGATCTTCCGGCCGGCCGGCATGCGGCAGCCAGAACAACTGCCAGTCTTCACCATGGTCCTCTTTCGTCAGCGTGTAGGTGTGATCGGCGTTGTGCCGATACGTCTGCAGCTTCATGGTCACCGGTGGTCGTGCCGCCGGCTCCCAGGCCTCGGCGCAGTAGCTGGTAGCCGTCGGTGTGGGTTCGCCCGGCGCGCCCAGTTGAATCTCGGCGAGCAGAAACTCTTCGGGGGGTGCCAGGACGGCGGTGAGTTCCGGCAGCCCGCTGCTGACCAGGGCTTCACTCATCGCCTGGGTCAAACGCAGAGAGGTGGTCTCGATCAAATTGGAAAGCAGGATGGTGCGCAGCAGAGCCAGCAGCGTGCCGACCGTGCGGTCTTTGCGGCTCTCGATCGTGCGCAGCATTTCCCGGAGTTTGTCGAGGCGGGAGAGGGATTCTTGATCCAGGCTCATGCCGGACCGGGGTGAGAGGCCGAGCAAGTCGGTGAGATTCTTTTCGGTGAGGTGAGGCAGCAGCGTTTCCTGCAATTCATCGAGCGTGAACAAGCGATAGCGCAGCCCGTCTTCGAGATCGTGCATGATGGAAGTCAGCTCATCGGCAAATTCGACCACCTGGCCCTCCAAGGTTGCGGGAGAGAACGGCTCGAGTTCGTCCATGAGGTACTGTGAGCCGTACATGCGCAATTGCCCTGCTTTCAAGCCGCGCGAGCTGTGTTTGAGAATGCCCTCGCGCACCGCCCAGGTCAAATCCATTCCCCACCCGCGGCGGCTGTCGGGCGGATCAAAAGCCGCGGCCTCCGCGACCGGCCGGCGATCCCACTCGTACCCGCTTTCGAGCTTGTCCACCACCCGCACACTCTGCACGTTGTGATAGAAGGCCGGGCCAAACTCGCCCCACTTGCTCTGCAGGAAGGGTTGCTGTTTGGGCCAGTATGTCATGAACATTTTCGCGATGGCTTCCTCGCCCACGTGGCCGAAAGGCGTATGCCCAAGATCATGCCCGAGAGCAATGGCCTCGACCAGATCCTCATTCAATCGCAAAACCTGGCCGATGATGCGGGCAGTTTCATTCACCTCGATGACGTGGGTCAGGCGGGTGCGAAAGTGATCGCCGACGTGGGTAACGAAAACCTGGGTCTTGTATTCCAAGCGGCGGAAGGCGTTGGAGCTGGAGATGCGCTCGATGTCGATTTGAAAGGCGGTTTTGAAACGGCTGAGCGTGCCGGCGAGATCGCCGCTGCGTGACACTTTCATGGAACTTCCCGGAAAGGGCAGCGCCGGCCGCGCGGGAAAGACCGTGTCGCCGCGGCGCACCTGCGGATCAGCTTCAGATCGCCGCCAGCTCAGAGAATGATCCGAGCTGTGGCTGGCATAGGGGGCGAGATTCTCCCATTCCCATTGCTCGCGGCCTTCGCGATAGTCCAACAGCAGTTTCTGTGAATTCGGCATGGCCGGCCTCCTCCCTTTAGTGGTGAAAAATGAGGTGTGGCCGCTTCACGATGTTCGCATGCGGTATCGGGCCCAACCGCCTCGCTGGATTCCGATGAAGCGCACAACACCAGCTTTAGTATGGCAAGGCCGACAAAGCTGGCGCGCCAAAACGGATTGCGGCAAATTCAAAAAAGCAGGCCAGCGCCGGCCCCCGCTCAGGACTGCGGCAGGCGGGCGCACAAGGCTGCCGTCAGCAACACGTGCAATCTGGCGCCGAAGGCCTCGCCCCGAAAATCATCTTGTGGATTTGGATTTCACGGCTATCTTATATGCCACAGTCGCTGCCAACGAAATCACCAGGGCCATGCCATGCGCTGCAGTCACTGTCAAGCCGAGAATCCGACCCAATTTCATCATTGCGGCAACTGCCGGGCGCCGTTGTTTCTCGCCGCGCTGAAGGAAATCGGGGAGCAGGAGGAGGCCGCCACCTATTACATCTATGCGGAAGGAGCGACGCTCGGCCGCCACTACGACAATACCATCGTTTTGCTCGATCCCTCGGTTTCGCGCTCGCATGCGCGCCTGGAGTTCAGCGCCGGCCGGTTCTTCATTCAAGATCTGGGCAGCAGCAACGGCGTGCTGGTGAACGACAGCAAAGTCGAGCGCCGCGAGTTGAAGGATTTCGATCTCCTCACCATCGGCCGGATCATGCTGCTGTTCCGCACCACCGAGCTGGCGCAAAGCGGCCAGAATCGCGTGCTGCTCACCCAGGACAAGTTTCTTGCCGCGATCAAAGACATCGGCGACAGCGCCAAGTCGGCCGCGCTTTCCAACCGTGTGCTCGAAATCGCCGCGGAATTCGCCGTCACCCTCACCCGCGCCGAGCGCGCCATCATCTTTCTCTATGACCGCAACCTCAATCTCAAGCCGGCGGTGTTCCACAATCTCACCCGGGATGAACTGCAGCGCGAGGAGTTCGCGGTGAGCCGCTCAACCATCGAGCAGGCGGTGAGCACCGGTGAGTTGGTGATCCGTGAGCAAGTGCCGCACGAGGCCCGGCAGAGCGCAAATCAGAGCATCATCGCGCTCAATCTCAACGCCATCATCTGCCTGCCGCTGAAATCGCCGCACGCGCTCGAAGTCTCCACCGCCCATGACGCCGAGGCCACCGGCCACTTTGCCAAGGGGGTGATCTTCGGTGTGCTTTATCTCGACAGCCGCCGGCCGCTGAAAGGCCTGCCTGAGCACCGCCGCACCATGCTGCAAGTGCTCGCCGATCAAACCTCGCTGGCCATCGAGAACGCGCTGCTGCAAAGAGAAATGGCCGAGAAGCAGCGCCTCAAGAAGCAGATGCGCGCCGCCAAGGCCGTGCAACAGCGCCTCTTTCCCGACGCCGAGTATTCGCATCCCGGCTTCGAAATGGCATTTCACTTCGCCGCCGCGCAGCAGATCGGCGGTGACTATCTCAATTTCATTCCGTTGAGTGAAACCCGTTTTCTCATTGCCATTGGCGACGTGGTGGGCAAGGGCCTGCCCGCGGGCTTGGTGGTGATGACGCTGCACGGTGGCCTGTATTCGGAGATCTCGCATCATCAGCAGGTGCCGGCCATGATCCGCAATCTCGACCGGCTCATCTATGAATATGCCCAGGGCAAGGTCTTTGTCACGTTTTTTCTCGGGATT
>JBBIKM010000005.1:0-36871 GCA_037445455.1 bacterium
ACACGGAGTGCTGGTCCATGCGCTCAGCGCGAGGAGTGACTGCTGTCGGCCGCGTTCACCGGCCTCGCGGAATCCGGCGAGCTGCCGCGCATCTGCTGCAATTGCGTGCGCGCGGCTTGATCATCCGGGAAGCGCGCCAGCAGTTGCTCCAGCACGGTAATGGTCTTGTCGCGCTCGCCGGTCATGTTGTAAAAGCGCGTCATCCACTGATACGGCTCGCGCTGGCCGGGCGCCGTCTTGATCATGTTCTGTACCAGCGATTCCGCCAGTGCGCGCTGGCCGCGATAATTCAGATAATCCGCAAAGGAAAGCCGGTCGCGCAGCTCTTCCAGGCGCGGGTATTCGTTCTCGACAAAATGGCGGTAGCGTTTGGTCAACTCTTCCGGCCGGCCGGCCTGGGCATACATCATGCCGATGGCCTCGTTGATGCGAAAGTCGCTCGTCGGAATCACCGACTCCGGCATGATCTCGCCCATGCGATCCAGTACCTTCACCACCTGTTCCCGCTCACCGCGCTGGAGATGATGCTGCGCCAGGTGCAGAAAGGCGGAGCGGTAATTCTGCAGCAGGCTCATCACATTGTCGTTGAAGTAAACCTTGGGGTTGTTGAGATTGCGATAGCGGAATTTCTCGTTCAGGTTCGTCCACATCAGCTCGGGATCGACCGTGCCGCGCTCGAGTTTGATCGGCAACACGCGAAAGGCCAGGCCGTCCATGCGCATGTAGGGTTCCAGGCCGATCTTGTTGTCGGGTGACACGGTGACCGCGAAGTAAACCGGCCGGCGGAATTGATTGTCCTCCAGAATCTTCAAAATCATCAAATCCTGCACGCGGATGGCCAATCCTTCGTAGGTGGGCTTCACTTCCAGGCGCAACGCCGGTTTTTCCTCATAAGTGATATTGGGATCGAGCTTCAGCGTCTCCTGGTAATACCGCTCATAAGCCTCCCTGGGCACCGGAATCGAAACGGTCTTGGTTTTCCATTCGATCGGGCGAATGGCGGCAATGCTGGCGTCCGACATGCGGATCGGCACTTTGGGCTCATCGTCGCGGAGCTGCTTGATGTACCAGTCCGTATTGAGCAGGCTGAGATTGACCACGCGCACGTCCTTGCGGATGTTGTGCACGTATTGCAAAAACCACAGGGGGAAGGTGTCGTTGTCGCCGTTGGTGAAGATGATCGCGTCCTGGGCGCAGGAGGCGAGAATGTTGTAGGAATAGTCGAAGGCAACGTAATCGCCCTTGCGGTTGTGTTCGCGGAAATTCGACAACCAGTCGACTCCGGGCAGAATCGAGAAGAGCATGTTGCCGGGCACCAGCGTAATCACCAAGCCTGCCACCACCGCCGCCACCCCGGTGTGTTTCCCGCTCGCGGCCAGCGCCGCCGTGCCGGCCGGTGCGGCCTTTTTGCCCTGCAGCAGGCCGCGCGCCAGATCGACCAGCGCCGCCACCCCGATGCCGATCCACAGCGCGAAGGCGAAAAACGAGCCGGTGTAGGCATAATCACGTTCACGCGGCTGCGGATCATCCTGATTCAGATAGACCACGATCGCCAGGCCGGTCATGATGAACAAGGTCATGATCGGCAAGGCGCGGCGCCAATCCTTGTAGAAATGATAAAACATGCCGAACAGGCCCACCAGAAACGGAATGCCCCACAAGCCGCGCGGGGAGAAGACTTCCACAATGCGGCCCTGCACATCGTAGGTCGTGCCCTTGCCGATGAATTGCCAGTTGAAATAGCGGACGTACATCTGCTTGATTTGATACTCCCAGAAGGGCGCCCGCCGCGGGGTGAGATGCACTTCACCGTATTGCTCGCGCTTGAGATAACTGACCAGCCGTTCGGGGGTGTCGGGATTGTTTTCATCGATCGCCGGATCCAGCGTCGACCGGATGAAAATCGCGGAGTAGGTGGAGTAGCCGATAATGATGAGCAGCACCGACATGACGGCCATGCCGAAGACCCGCTGGCGATTGGCCGCCGCCAGCGCCACCGCCACCACCAGGGCCACCAGCAGCAGCGCCAGTGCCATGACGCCGCCCTTTTCCATCAACCAGGGCAGCCCCTGCACGACGCCGGTGTTGATGCCGTAGTACATCGTCAACCCGCCAACGCCGGCCACCGCCAGCATGAGCAGCAGCTCGCCGAACACGTCCTCCTTCCTGGCTTTGCTCTGGTAACGCTGGGTGAAGAAAATCATCGCAATGGTGGGCAGGGCGAGCAAGTTGAGCAAGTGCACGCCGATGGCCAGGCCGAGAAGATAGAAGATCAGCAAAATGTAACGGTCGGACTTGGCGGCTTCGGCCTCATCCTGCCATTTCAAAATGAGCCAGATGACGATGGCGGTGAAGAACATTGAGCCGGCGTAGACTTCCGCTTCCACGGAATTGAACCACTGGCTGTCGGAGAAGGCAAAGCCGAGCGCGCCCACCAGGCCGGCGGCATAGAGCGTGATTTTTTCCGCCAGGCTCTCCGGCTCCCTTTTCCAAAAGAGCAGGATCAGACGCACGATGATGAGATAGGTGAGCATCGCGGTGAAGGCGCTAAAGATCGGCGAGATCATATTCACGCGCAGCGCGATATTGTCGGTCAGCACGCCCGGAATCTTGGCCGGGTCGAGGCTGGTATCGACGCCGAACGGCAGCAGCGAAAAGACCCGGCCGAGCAGCACATAGAGCGGCGCACCCGGCGGGTGGGGAATGCCGAGAATGTAGGAACACGCGATGAACTCGCCGCAATCCCAAAACGGGGTCGTGGGCGCAACCGTCAGCGCATAGACAATGAATGAAATGGCGAACACCAGGCTGGCCATCAGGGCGTTCAGTTTGCGATGTGGCATTGCAGACAATCTCCTGTTTCCAAAGGTATCATCAGAGGTGAAGCGCGCGGGCCGTGCTGCTGCGGCCGGCGCAGCAATCGCGGCTCCAATCTATCCGTTAACCTGCTAAATGTCAATGTTTGATTTCAGCCGATGTGCAGCGCGGCCAACTGATCGCGATAATGGCGGAGCAAGTGCGCGCGCAAGCCCGCATGTTCCGGCCGCTGCAATAGCGGGTCCTGCCTGGCCAGGGCAAAGGCTTCTTCACGGGCAGCGACCAGCAGGCGGCCATCGGAGACGAGGTTTGCAATTTTCAGCTCGGGCAGGCCATGCTGCCGGGTGCCAAAAAACTCGCCCGGGCCGCGCAATTCCAAATCGACCTCGGCAATGCGAAAGCCGTCGGTGGTGTCTACCAGCGTTTGCAACCGTTTGCGCGTCTCCGCGCTCACCGGCTCGTCGGCAATCAGAATGCAATAGGACTGCTTGGCGCCGCGGCCAACGCGGCCGCGCAGTTGATGCAGTTGGCTCAGGCCAAAACGCTCCGCATGTTCGATCACCATCACCGTGGCATTGGGCACATCGACGCCGACTTCGATGACCGTGGTCGCCACCAGCACCCGGTGCTCCGCCGCCTTGAAGCCCGCCATGATCTTTTCCTTCTCCGCCGGTTTCATGCGGCCGTGCAGCAGTGCCGGATTGAGGTCGCGAAAGAGGCCCTGGCGCAAGGCCTCATAGCTTTCCGTGGCCGCCGCGAGGTCGCTCTTCTCGGTCTCCTCCACCAGCGGGAAAACGATGTAGGCCTGCGAGCCGTGCAGCACCTGCTGCCGCACGAACTGATAGATCTGTTCGCGTTTGCGGGAGGAACGCCAGGCCGTGCGCACCGGCTGGCGGCCGGCGGGCAACTGATCGATGATCGAAACATCGAGATCGCCGTAAAGCGTCATCGACAGCGAGCGCGGAATCGGCGTTGCCGTCATCACCAGCACGTCCGGCTGTTCGCCCTTCCCGCGCAGCGCGGCGCGCTGCAACACGCCGAAGCGGTGTTGCTCATCCACCACCACCAGGCCGAGGCGGTGAAACTGCACCCCGCCCTGAATGAGCGCGTGGGTGCCAATCACGACCGCGGCCTCGCCGCTCGCGATCGCTGCCAGAATCTGCTCGCGCTCGCTCTTTTTCTGGCCGCCCACCAACAGCACGACTTTCACCCCGAGCTGCTCGAGAAAGTGATGGCTGGTCAGATAGTGCTGTTCCGCCAGGATTTCCGTGGGCGCCATGAGCGCCGCTTGATAGCCGTTCTCCACCGCCATCAGCATGGCAATGAGCGCCACCACCGTTTTGCCGGAGCCGACATCGCCCTGCAGCAGGCGGTGCATGGGCTGCGGCGCCTTCATGTCCGCGCGAATTTCGCGCAGCACCCGGCGCTGCGCCTCGGTGAGTTGGAAGGGCAGCTTTTCGACCAACTCCCAGGTGCGTTCGCCCACCGCCGTGAAAGTGATGCCCTGCTGCGCCGTGGCCAGCGCGGCCTTGCGGCAGGCGAGAAAAAGCTCGAGGAAAAACAACTCATCGAACTTCAGGCGATTGCGGCCGGCCGCCAGCGCCTGCTCGCTTTCCGGAAAGTGAATCTGTGCCACCGCCTCGGCGAGCGGCAGCAACCGATAACGGCTGCGCAAGCCGGCCGGCAGCGGATCGGCCAGCGTGTGGGCAAAATCATCGACCGCCTGGCGCAAGAAGCGGCGAAACCCGCGGCTGTCCAGCCCGGCCTTGGCCAGCGCTTCAGACGAACGATACAGCGGGATGATCTTGCCGGTGTGGAGAAAGCGGGCCTCGCCTTCCTCGCCTAGCTTGTCAAATTCCGGGTGGATCATGCCGTAGCCGTCAAAGAACGTCACCTTGCCGTGAAAGGCAACGTTCTCGCCGCGGCTGAAGATCTTCGGCCACAAATTGGCGCGATTGAACCACACGCACTTCATGAAGCCGGTGCCGTCGCCCAGGGTCAGCTCGAAGCGCGGCCGGCGTCCGCCATACAGTAACTGGCCGGACATGACCTTGCCGACGACTGTGGCTTCCAGGCCGTCGCGCAGATCGCGGCATTTGAGAATGGTGGAGCGGTCGAGATAGCGCCGCGGCAAATAAAACAAAAGATCGGCAATCGTCTTGATGCCGATCTTCTCCAACTCGCGGCTGCGGGTCTCACCCAGCCCGCGCAAGAAACGGACGGGCGTGGTGGCCGCTTCCCTGCCCGGGATTGTGGCGGCCGGGCGTGAAGTCGCGCTGCGATTCATGTGATGACTGATCAGCTCATCTTCGCGGGACACTGGTATTCATCCACGGACCACCGAAAAACCTTGAAATGTTCCCGCAACGGCCTGGCCGTTGCCTCAAACGCCCCGCCGCAGCCGCGGCTGGAACATGCACCGGCGGACAGACACGAACTACCAAGTCCGAAAACAGGTGTAGGTCACCTCCGCCTTGCCGCGGGCGGGCACCGCCAGCCGCCATTCCGCCGTTGTGGCATCCTTCTTGGTATGCTCCGCGGTTTCGCGGCGAATGGTCCAATCGCCATAGAAATGCTCGAGCACGTTCACGGTCACGGCTTCGCTCTTGTGGTTGCGGATTTCGATCTTGACCTCGGTTTCATCGGCGCGATCGCCGGCTTTGCGCGTGCTGAGCACGGTGCGCTCGCCGACAATGTCGAAGGCATCGCCGACGTTGAGCCGCAATTCTTCATCACGCGGCGTATGATCGATGAAATCCTCGCCCACCAAAACTTGTGCTTCGCCTTCGGGCTTGTACAGGCGGATCTTGCCGGCGGGCAGCGCCAGGCCCAAGCCATTTTCCCTGCTGTTCTTGAAACGCAGCATGACCTTGACCTTCCTGGGGTCGCGCGAGCCGTCGTAGGTGTATTCCTTCTTCACCGGCGTCTGGCTGGCGGGAATCAGCTCGATCTGCTTCACCTGGCGATCCTTCAGCGTGGCCGGGCGCGACAGGGTGTAGAGATGATACTCGAAGAATTCCTTCTCTTCAAAACCGCCGGCAGCCGCCGCCATTTCCATGGTCCGCATTTGTTTGGGCAGTGGCCGGGGCACTTCGGCACGATGAATGGAGCCGGCTACCAGCAGCAACTGCGCCTCCGGCAAAGTCGCGCCGCATTGATTGTCAATCGACACCCAGCCGGCGAGGCTCAGATTGGCGTCTTTCTCATCCAGCACGCCCACATATTCGGCATGCCAGGACAGGCCGGTGGTGAGATAGGAGACTTCCACCCGCTGCCTGGCCGGGCCGTCGTTGGCAACCAGCCACACCAGCGTCGGCCGCGTGATCAAACCCTCCGGCAGTTTGGGCAAATCCGTGGCCACGATCTCGCTGCTGTTGAGAATCTTGATCGTGCCGTCTTCCGCCTGCAGCACGAGATTGCCGGCCGCGTTCAACAGCGTGCCGCTGATCGTGCCGCCCTGCTTGGTGGCGAGTTGCACCTTCTGATCCAAATACCGCTGCAGAATCCGGTCGGCGCTCACCAGATCATATTCGAAATTCTGTTCCAGCACGCGCACGGCAGTGGGATGCGACAGCGACTTGAAATGCACGGAGGTGGGATCGATTTGCGCGGCAACGTCACGAAACGAGCACACGCCGGCGGGCTTGGGCAATTCAAGCTCGCGCATCTCATGCACCAGCGCGAGATTCTCGTTGTAGATGGTGACGCGGACATTGTTCTTTTGGGCTTGCACGGCAGTCACACTCAGAAGGAAGGTTAGCAGAGCACCAACGTAGATTGCATTCTGTCGAGTCATGGCGTTGTTCCGTTCCGGTAGATTCGTGTGCCTCAGACCGAGGCGAACAGTTGCTTCCCCGGCGCTTGCCGGGCTGATAACCGTCCAGGTGCAAAAGGGGCGCAACCATTTCTCTCGCGCCGCATGCGCCGCCGGCCCTCGGCCTCTCACCCGGACTGTCAGCATTACGATGAAACTGCCGTCTTATTCCACCCGGTCATGAAAAAATTCTTCCTGCATTGCTGTGTAGTCAAGGAATGCTTTTTGAAAAAGCCGGCATCTCGGTTGCAGGAGAATAACGCGGCGCAATATACGCATCGAGGCTCTGAGAGTCAAGCAAGCTGCCGCCTGGTTTGCGTGCCACACGCCGGCCTCGCCTCAATCCTGGCAGTTAACCTCGCGCAGACGCCCGCCTGCAGCAGGCCTGAAATCTGCGCTACTCCCAGTCCCCGAGACCTTGCGCGCCAACATTCCAGGCTTGACTTTGCCGGATCGGCTGTGCATTTTGTGCCGCACAATTCCCCACATTCCTTCACTCACCCCACGGGAGGAAAAAAGATGAGCATACTCTGGTTTCTGTTGATCGGCTTGGCAGCCGGCTGGCTGGCGGGGAGGATCATGAAGGGCAGAGGGCTCGGGGTCGTCGGCAATTTGGTGGTTGGCGTGATCGGCGCGCTGCTCGGCGGCTTCATCTTCGACATACTCAGTATTCACGCTTATGGCCTCATCGGTTCGCTGGTCACGGCGGTGGTGGGCGCGATCGTGCTGCTCTGGCTCATCGGTGTCGTCAAGAAGGCTTAACGCTCCCGCTGGTTCCGGCATTAGATGGCCACGGCCCTGCCGTGGCTTTTTCTTTTCAATCCTGCCATGTCAAGTTGGAGGCAACGCGCTCCCGCGTCCAGCCGCGGGAATCTGCCCTCACAGCGGGCACGCACCAGAAAACGATGCCGTTTGACAAAAGCAGGGAGGAATTTTTCCAAGAACGGCAGCCGCGGGGCCGCGGGCTTGTGGTTGTCCTGCTAATGATAAAAAAACTCCGTCCGCAGCATGATGCTCACCGTCGCGCCGGCGCGCAGCTCCGTCTCTTCCCGCGGGCAGATCAAATAGCAGTTGCTTTGCGCATAAGTCACCTGATCGCCGCTGCCCTTTGAGGCGAGCGGCCGCACGCGAAACTGCCGGCCGTCATACCAGGCCGTGGCGGGCGCATAGAACTCCCGCTGCGAGCGGTTCTTGATCGAGGCCTCCAATTGCGCTGTGACGATCTGGTTTTGATAAACTGGGAAACCCATCAGTTTGCGCAGCGCAGGCCGCACCAACAGCTCGAACGTCGTGGCTGCCGAAACGGGATTGCCGGGCAATCCAAAAATCAGCTTCCCGCCGAGCCTGGCAAAGACCACGGGCTTGCCCGGCTTCACTGCGACTTGATTGAAAAAAATCTGCACGCCCAATTCCGCGAACACCTCCTCCACCAGATCCAAATCGCCCATGGAAACGCCGCCGGTGAGCAGCACCACGTCGTCTGCCAGCCCGCGCTGCAGCAACTCGCGAATCTGTTCGTGCTGATCGCGTGCAACGCCCAACAGGGTGGCGCGCGCGCCCAGCCTGGCAACCTGCGCCGCCAGAGCAAAGCTGTTGGAGTTGCGAATCTGGCCGGGTGCCGGCGTGTGCGTGAGGTCGATCAACTCGTCGCCGGTGGCAATGATGGCAACCGCAGGCAGCCGATAAACCGGCACCTCGCTTTTTCCCACCGCGGCCAGCAGGCCAATGACCGCCGGTGAAATGAAGCTGCCCGCCCTGGCCACCACCTGGCCGGCCACGGCCTCGCTGCCCCGGGGCGAAACATTCCTGCCCGGGGACACTGCCTCCAGAATCTCTACGCGATTATCGGCGACCAGCCGGGTCTTCTCGATTATCTGCACGCTATCGGCGCCGGGCGGCAGCGGCGCGCCAGTCATAATTTTGGCCGCCTGTCCTTTTTCGATTATCATGTCCGGGAAAACGCCGGCAGGAATGAAGCCCGCGACTTGCAACTGCACCGGTGCCTGCACGGTATCTTCGGCACGCAGGGCATAACCATCCATGCTGCTGCGCGCAAACGGCGGCTGGTCGAGATCGGAAACCACGTCTTCCGCCAGCACGCGGCCGGAGGCTTGCAGCAGTTCAACCGTCTCGGCCGGCAAGCGGCCGGTGTTTTGGATGACGAGATCAAAGGCTTGCGAGAGGGGGATCATAGTGAGTCTGCAGGGGGTTCAAACCGCGCCTGGATGACAACGAACGCCGCGATGACTTGCGCGTCAATCGGCACCGCTTTGTGGTTGGTACGAATTCGAGCGCTACGCTTCAGTCAACGAAATTGTCACGCTGCCGCCAGCTTCGCCAGCACAAATTCTGCGATTTATTCGGCGGCGGCGAGGGCCTCTTCAGCCTCCGCTTTGCCGATGCTCTCAAAGGGCAGGTCGCCGGGATAACGGCCTTCGGTGATGTACTCGTTCAGAGTCTCTGCTTGAGGAACAAGCTCGCTGAAACTTTGATCGTAACTCAGGGCGTGCCCCAGCAATCACTGCAAATCATGGATTTTTTCAAGCTCCCCTCCTTGTGAGATCAAGCATGCCTTTAGATATTTCTCAGCGCTTGCTTGACACAAAAAGCAAATCGTTGATAGGGAGAATACTCTGCCTACATTCCGTCCCTGGCATACAAGAGATTCTCTTTTGCGAAGATCAGTCACTGATGAACCAACTTCCGCAAATCAGGCGATTCTATCATATAGCACTTTACCATCCTTGAAAATGTGATATAGATAGAAGGGATTTCCTACTCGAAAGTTCCACGCGACTTCCGAGGGTTTTCGCACTCGCAGATCGAGAGAAAACAGTCTGCCGCTGAAAAGGCCGTCCACCTTGCGCCGCATCATCCGGCTCGGCTCTTCGCTGTCTTTGATGATCAGAAGATCGATATCGCCATTATCGTGAAAATCGCCGCGCGCGTAAGAGCCGTAGAGAATGATCTTCTCCGGCTGGATTTCGCGGACGATCTTCGCGACGATGTAGTCGATCAGCTCCGGGGTGATCTATTCCGTGCGCAGTTTTTCGTCGATTTCCACGTTGACCTCTCCGCTCATGCCAAATCAGAATCACTCCTGGCTGCGGCAAATACAGATCAATTTTCCTTTTGCACCACGCTGCCCTTTACTTTGTGTTTGCGATTCAGCCGCTCGGCAAACTCGCGCGCCTGCTCGCGCGTGCTAAATTCCCCCACCCAGACAACATAGTATTTCGTGTTGCCGTCACGCTTCTCACTCACCGTTGCCTTGTGCCCGGCCTGGCGAAAGCGTTTTTGCTGCGCGACCGCGTTCGACTTTTGCACGAAGGCGCCGGTTTGCACGGTGAAGGAGAGCTTCGCCGCCGGTGCGGCCTTGCGCGCAGCCGCAGGCGGAGGCGCGGGCGGCAGCTCGTCGAGATCCTGACGCGCCAATGCCGCCAGCTTGTCCTGCGGATACTGCTGCACAAAGGCGCTCAGCTCCTGGCGTGCCAGGGCGTTTTCTCCCAAAATAGCGAGCGCCTTGGCGGCGTGATAGGCGGCCGGCGCGGCCAACTCGGAGGTGGGAGACCAGCGCAGCAACTCCAAATAGGCCTCGCGCGCCCGGCGGTAGCTGCCGCGCGCAAAGTAGTATTGTCCGATTTGATAACGCGCGCGGCCGGCGTAGGGCGAAGACGAAAACTTGCGCACGACTTCCTGATACCGGCTCAGGGCGGTCTCGCCGTTCTCTTCGAGCAGCGCGTGGTAGTAGGCGGCGACAGCGGAGGCGGGATTCTGGCGGCTGGCTTCCGCGACCTTGGCGCGGGCGGCGCTCAGCGCGTTGGCAGCCAACATCGCCTTGATTTCATCCTCGGTGATTTGGCTGCGCACAGGGGCGGGCAACAACAGGGCGGCAACAAGAAGGCTGGCGCATGAAAGCCCGAAGCGTAATCGTGGCATCTGCCCCTCCTTGACCTCCGGCGAAAAACAGCCAGCGGGTTGAGGACGGCACCAACCCGCTGGTTGGAATGACGCGAGAATCAATTGTCCGACGTCGGATTCGGCTGCGCCGGCGCAGCAGCCCCGCCGGAGGTGAACTCGGCGTCGAACGCCGCCTTCTCCTCCTCGGGTACGACTTCGGCCGGTGCGGCCTCGGCCGGCGCCTCCTGGCCTTCCGGCTTGCGGCCGCGCTTGCCCTTGCGCCTGCCGCCTTCAGTCTCCGACTGTTCCTTGGTCAGACGCTCGGAGAGGATGATCTTCTTGTTGTCCTTGTTGAATTCGATCACCACCAGCTCGAGCGTATCACCGACGGCATAGCCGTCCGCGGGTTTGGTCAGGTTGGGCTTGGCGAGATGCGACAGCGGCACGAAGCCGTCGACTTCCGCCGGCAGCTCCACAATCACGCCCTTGTCGATCATGCGCACGATCTTGCCCGCGGTCTTGGTGTGCACGCCGTAGTCCTTCTCAAACACGTCCCACGGGTTCTCTTTGGTCTGCTTGTAGCCCAACGAAATGCGGCGGTTGCCCTTGTCCACATTCAAGACCACCACATCGACTTCGTCGCCCTTCTTCACGACTTCGCCGGGGTGGCGGATCTTCTTGGTCCACGAGAGATCGGAAATGTGCACCAAACCGTCGATGCCCTCTTCCAATTCCACGAAGGCGCCGAAATTGGTGAGATTGCGCACCACGCCGCGCTGATGCGAGCCTACAGGATACTTCTGTTCGATGTCATCCCAGGGATCGGGCTCGAGTTGCTTGAGACCGAGCGAAATCTTGCGTTCCTCCAAATCGACGTTGAGGACCTTGGCATCGACCATTTCGCCCACCGAGACGATCTTGCTGGGATGGCGGATGTGCTGCGTCCAGCTCATCTCGGAGATGTGAATCAAGCCTTCGACGCCGCGCTCGAGCTCCACGAACGCGCCATAATCGGAGATGCTGACCACCTTGCCGCGAATGACGGAGCCGACGGGATACTTCTTGTCGACGTCGACCCAGGGATGCGGCTGCAGTTGCTTGAGGCCGAGCGAGATGCGGTCTTTGGCTTCGTTGAAGTCCAGCACCTGCACCTTGATTTTCTGATCCAGCGAGACGATTTCCGAGGGATGGCTGACGCGACCCCAGGACAGGTCGTTGATGTGCAGCAGGCCGTCAACACCGCCGAGATCGATGAACACGCCAAAGTCGGTGATGTTCTTCACCGTGCCTTCCAGCACCTGGCCCTTGGCGAGATTCTCGAGGATGCGGGCGCGTTGCTCGGACATGGCTTCTTCCACCAGCACGCGATGCGAGACCACAATGTTCTTGCGCAGCTCATTGACCTTCACCACGCGAAAGTCCATGACCTGCCCGATGTAGGCGTCAAAATCGCGGATCGGTTTCACGTCGATCTGCGAGCCGGGCAGGAACGCGTCGATGCCCATCAGATCGACCACAATGCCACCCTTGATGCGGCGCGTGCATCGGCCCTGGAGGATTTCGCCCTTTTCGTGCGCCGCCAGCACCCGCTCCCACACCCGCATGAAATCGGCCTTCTTCTTGGACAGCACCAGTTGGCCGTCCTGATCTTCGACGTTGTCGAGAAAAACTTCGATATCATCGCCGATTTTCAAGCTCCGCGGGTCCTGAAACTCTTCGATCGGAATGACGCCCTCGCTTTTGAAGCCGATGTCGACGGCGACCTCGCGGTTGTTGATGGCGAGGATTTTGCCGGTGACGAGCTGTCCCTCGACGAACTCCGACAGGGTGTCTTCGTAAAGGCGCTCGAAATTCTTCAATTCTTCTTCGGAATACTCGACCGTCTCTTTCAAGTCTTTCTTCGCGATCACTTTGGTGGTGGGATCGTAGGTCATGCCTGTACCATTTGCCAGCGACGCAGGTTTGTGAGCAGCGGTGAGCGTGGCGTCGTCGGCAGCCGCACTGCTTTGCGGCGCGCCTTCGGGTTTGCCTTCCACGCTCCAGTGAATTACTGTGAGTGTGAACATGTCAACAATGAACCTCCTTTTGGGAATGATGGATCTGCGCTGGCGTGTCTCACCAGCGCAGGAAAACTGTCTCTCGTTTCCGTCCGGCACCAGGGCCGGCTCGCGTGGGCATGAGCCTGAGTCCCCACCGCGCTACTCGTTGCGCGGCGCCGCCAGCTCTGCGATGCGGGCATTCACCGCGGCCGCCACTGCGAGATAGACCTCCTTGTCGGCCGCGCCGTTGCCGAGAAAAGCCGCCACGCGCAAGGGTTCACCGAACACCACCTGCACGCGCGGCCGCCGCAAGCGGAAGCCGCGCTTCCGGTACAAACCGTCCAGATGCACCGGCACGATGTCGGTATGATTGCGCACCGCCAGCATGCCCACCCCGGCCTTGGGCGTGCCCAGCCGGCCGGAGCGCACGCGTGTGCCTTCGGGAAAAACCAGCACCGCCTGCTCCGCCGCCAACAGCATCTCCACCCGCCGCACGGTCGACAGACTGATGCCGGTGCGGTCAGTGGGGATGGCGTTGTAAAAGCGAATCAGCGGTCCCAACAGCGGAATGCGGAACAATTCCTTCTTGGCCATGAAATAGACCACGCGCGGAATCAAGCAGCCGACCAGCGGCGGATCGTAACCCGAAATGTGATTCGCCGCGATCAGAATGCGGCCGCGTCGCGGAATGTTCGCCCGGCCCCGCACTTCAATGCGAAAGAGCGCGGTGAAATAGACCCGCACCAAAAACTGGGAGAATCGGAAGATCAACCGCTTCACGTTTCGATTGCGCTGCGACCTGTTCGCCACCGCCAGCCGGTGGCGCAGTTAAGGGTTGAAGGTTCTCCTGCGCCGGCAGGCATCACCGCCGGCCATTCACTGCCCGCTCCGCCAGCTTGCGCTGCAGCATCGCGATGATAAAATCGACTTGCTGCTCCAGCGTCAAATTGGTCGTATCGAGGATGATGGCATCTTCGGCCGGCCGCAACGGTGCCACCGCCCGCCGGGAGTCTTTTTCGTCGCGGATTTCGATCCCGCGCCGCAACGTCTGAAAATCCTTGTGCAGTCCTCTGGCCTCCAACTCGCGCTGGCGCCGGCGCGTGCGCTCGTCCAGCGAGGCGCTCATAAAAACTTTGAGATCGGCCTCCGGAAAAACGACGGTGCCAATGTCGCGGCCTTCCATCACCACCCCGCCCCTGCGGCCGATTTCGCGCTGCCGCTTCACCATCACTTCGCGCACGCCGGGGTTGCCCGAGATCGGCGCGATGGCATTGGTGACGTGCGGATCGCGAATGCGCGTGGTCACGTCCCGGCCGTCGAGATACACGCGATCGCCATCCGGATCACTCTTGATCGCGATGTGCGTGCGTTGGGCCTCCCTCACCACCGCGGCCTGCTGGTCGGGCGGGATTTGCGCTTCCAGAATTTTCAAAGTCAAGGCGCGATAGAATGCGCCGGTATCCAAGTAGGTGAAGCCCAAGCGCCGCGCCAGCAGCCGGGCCGTGGTGCTCTTCCCCGAGCCGGCCGGGCCATCGATCGCGATGATCGGGCGCCGGGCACTGATTTGCGCGTGAGCGGGAGGTGTTGCTTGCTCCTGCGACGTGGTTTCAATCATGGTTCGCGCTACCTGTTTCAAGCTATCCAAAACTTCCCTGTCACGAATCCCAAATGGCGGAAACGGCGTCCCTGGTTCTGAGCCGGGAGTCACTTCTGTGCGGGCGGCGGTCATTCCTTCATGCGTGCGCCTTTTTCCTCCGTGGAAAAAATCCATCCCACCAGCTTGCCGATGTCAATCATGCCGTCCTCTTCCAGCCAATAGCGACGGTTGCGCATGTAGCGCGAGCTGGTGTCATGCGCGGGAATGGCCTGCATCTCTGCCTCGATCTGTTCCACGCGGGCCTGCCACTGGCGCATGTTGTCCACCCGCAGATCCACCCAGCCGTCGTGCGCCCACTGTTCGAGATGGGCCGGCGTGAGGTCCAACACGTTGCTGCCGCGGAACGGTGGAATCTTGATGTCCGGTCCGCGCAGCAGGCGCCGGCCGTCGGACAGCAAAATCGGGATGCCGATGGAAATGATCTCGGCGCGCAGGCGGGAATTGCGCATGACCTCGGTTTCCAGGCGTGCTGCCATTTCCTCCGGATGCTGCGCGCGCACGCGCGCCAGAGTCTGGTACGCGAGCTTGAGCAGATGCGCTTCAAAGAGCAGCTTGGAAAGGCGCGGCGGGCCGAGCAGCTCAAAGGCCACGCTGTCAGCCGCATGCGCGGCCGCCAGTTCCTTCATTTGCTGCAGCACCGAGGCGCGCATGACGCCGGCGCGGTAGGTCGGCCCCATCACCGAGTTGTCAAGCGCATTGATGATGTCATGGCCGGTGTTGCCGCCTTTTACTTCATAGATGATGTTGCGCGCAATCTCCTCGGGCGTGACGAATTCCATTTGCCCGGAGTCGGAGATCGCGGTGAATTCACCCAATGAGAAAATGCCGTTCTCGCCGGTGTCCACGAAAACCGATTTGAGCACCTCCCCGCCGAGCGCCTGCCAGGCGCTGCTGCCGGTCGTCTCTTCCTTCAGCAGCAGCTTGTCGCCGAGCGGCACCGCCGCCTCTGGCGGGCAATCATACAGCGGAATCGGCTTGCCCTGGCGCAGCACCGGACCGTAGGCGATGCGCTTCCACGCGATGGCCGCGGTGGGCTTGATCTCCTTGGTGATCGGCGCATCGGGCGTGCGCGCCATCAGAAAGAGCAGCATGGTGTGCGCGCCCGCAATCGAAGATTTACTCAGCAGCACGCGCGAGGGCTTCTCTTCTGAATGGGTGTATGGGATGTTCAAGCCCATGCCGCCGGTGCCGCTGGTGCCGACTTTGACGTAGACTTCCGTACGGACACGGCGCATGGCCTCGTACAGAATCTGCACGTGCCGAATCAATTGCGGCACGTAGAGCGTGCACAGCAGTTTCTCGACTTCGGCGACGAAGGGCGCGGAATACGCCTGCTGCCTTTTCACCTCCTGCAGATGGCCGCTGATGCGGTAATAGCTCGCAAACACATCCTGATAGGCCACCGCGGTGGCTGAGTTCACGCAATCGACAATGATTTGGGGCCGGTACTGATGAATGATCTGAAACAACAAGGACCGCGCGAGAATGGCCTCGTCCAACTCGCCCAACACGTCTTCCATCAGCATCGTGCGCAGGGCGGCGTCCTGCAAAATCTCCTGGCGGGACTTGCCCTGCAAGGCGTCGCGCACGAAAATGTTGCCCCACACCGCCGTGATCCGGCAGGGTCCCTCATACTCCTGACTGAGTTGCATGACCGCCTCGCGCGCCTCGGCTTCGGACAGCGAGGCCACGATCAGCTCTTTCGGGTGTTCGCTCAGCGCCTGGCGGCAGACCGCCATCCCCACCAGCCCCCACCCGCCGAGGACCAAAACTGTCTTATTGTGAATTTCCATCGCTCACACCCATCGCCTGGTTCAACAACCGCACTTCCCTGGATTCAAGATACCGCCAAGCCCCCACCCGCAGATTGCCCAGCCGCAAGGGACCGATTTGAATGCGCTGCAACCGCTGCACGCTACAGCCGACCGCCGCGAACATCTTCCGCACCTGGCGATTGCGGCCTTCCTGAATGGTGATCTCACACAAGCGCCGGTCGTGCGGACTCGGAAAGCGCAGCGCGCCGGCCACCGGCCGCCGTGACTCATCGATGCGCACGCCACGCGCCAGCATTTTGGCCGCGCGTTCCGGCAGTTCCTCCCGCAAAGCGACGCGATAGACTTTGGGCACTTTGAAGCGCGGATGCGTGAGACGGTAGGACAGATCGCCGTCATTGGTCAGCAGCAACAGGCCTTCGCTGTCGCGATCCAGCCGCCCCACCGGAAACACGCGCTCCGGCGTCTTGACGAGATGAAAAACCGTCAGCCGGCCCTGCTCGTCGCTCGCGGTGGTGAGATAGCCCGCCGGTTTGTTGAGCATGATGTAAGTCAGCACCAGGCTGGGGCGCAAGGTTTCACCGCGCGCCTGCACCACGTCGCGGCCGGCATCCACCTGGCGGCCAAGCTCGGTCACGGTTTTGCCGTTGACCTTGACGAAACCTGCCGCAATCCAGCGGTCGGCTTCGCGGCGTGAACACAACCCGGTCTGCGCCAAATAGCGATTCAGGCGAATGAGACCGGGCGATGCAGAAGCGGCGGAAAGTTTCATGCTCAGGATTTGAGGGGCGCATCAATTCACAATAACACGACAACTGCAAGACACCGGGCGACTCGCTGGCGCCTACCCTTCTTCCCTCATCCGCCAGCGGAAACGAGTCAACGTGGTCTTGAGCCAGTCCACGGCTTTGCGCCAGATTCGAATGAAGCCGCGGTCGGAATCATTCGCTGCCGGAGTCGCGAGCGCTGCGCCTGCCCCGATCTTCGCCGGGGCTGGCACGAAAAAAGGGGGCGCCGCAGCCGCAGTTTGGTCTTCACGTGCAGTTGTTTCCGGCGCGCTGCGCTCGGGTTCGGTTTGCGGCGCAACGGCGTCCATCACAGAAGCGGCCTCGCCCGGCGTGCCGCGGTCAGGCGGCGGGATTTCTTCATTTGCCTCTTCCGCGGCAAAACTCGCGCGCGGAGCAGCAGGCGGCGGTTCAGACTCAGGCGGCGCATTGCTCGCCGCCGCCATGTCATCTCCGAAGATTTCCTCGAAAAGGGTATTGGGCAGCGCCGGCCGCGACGCCGCCTCGTTTTCCGCCTCGGGCGGCAGCAATTGCGCCTGCAAGAACTCAAGCTCGGCGCGGCCGGTTGCCTCATCCGGCAGGCCGTACTCCGGCGCCTCCTCTTCCGGCACGCGCGATGGCGAAGTCGATTCGCCGGCAGCCAGGTCCAATTCTGCCGGCTTGGTCTCGCTCAAGGATTCATCACCCAGCCAGCCGTCAATCTCGGCGGCCGGCTCTGCCGCAGGCGATTCCGGCTGATCACCGGCCGCAAACGAAAGCAGACTGAAGTCGCCGGCCGGCGCCGGGCGTTCCGCTTCCGGCTCTTGGTCCATGCCGGCCAGGGCCGCCAGCATGATTTCGCCGGTAGTTTGCAAGTCTTCGTTCCACTCCGGCGCCGGCGGTTCTTCCGCAACGCTTTCTTTGTCGATCAGACTGCCGTCGAGCAACGCAAATTCGCGGGTGGTGCCCAAATCCTGCTCACTGGCAAAGCGCGCTGGCAGCGTGTCCGCGGCCTGGCGCAGCGGATCCGCGGCCGTGAAGTCCGGCTCGCGAATGTTGAATTCCATCGCGGCCAGCTCCGTGGTGTCGGTTCCCACCTCGGGTTCGGCCGCCGGTTTGGACAATTCCGGCAGCAGGGTTGCCGGTTCCTGTTCGGTCAGATGCGCGAGCGCTTCCAGTTCTTCCGCCCCGGCCGCGCGATCGAAATCGGGTTTGGGTGCCGGTTCATCGGTCCTGGCGGAAATCTCCGGTGCATCGGCAAACAGGCCGTAGAAGCCGACGCCTTCTTCCGACTCGGTGGTGCCGGGAATGACGAGATCGGGCAAGGTATCGATAAGATCGCGCGGCTCTGCCTGCGATGGCTCTCCTCTCAGTTCGCTCACCGCCACCGCCGTTACGCCAGAAGCCGCCCAGGCTGCCGCGCCCAAGAGCTGTGCACCGGCGCTGCGTGCCACGGTTTCATCGTCAATGCCGGTAAGCGGTGGCACCGTCTCCACGACATTCGTTGTAGTGGGATGGGCGGAAGCTGCTTCCTTTTCCAACGACTCGTTTTGCTGCGCACTGATGCCGGCAGCCGGGGGCAACCCCGCCGCTGCAGCCGGGGATCCGCCGGCCACCGGCTCGGCAGGCTCGGCCTCGCGCGCTGATTCACCCTCAAAACTGATCGGCAGGCTCAATTGCTTGTCGGTTTCCGCGAGCAACTGCGCCACTTCATCCGGCAGGCCTTCCTTGCTGAACAGTTCCTCGATTTCACGCGGCTTGGGCAATTCCGAGAGATCATTGATGCCGAAGTATTTCAGGAATTCCGGGGTGGTGCCGTAGAGCAACGGCCGGCCCACGCCCTCGGAGCGGCCCACGATGGTGACGAGCTTGCGCTCCATCAACGAGCCAACCACGGCATCGGAGTTGACGCCACGAATCTGCGCGATGTCCACCCGGCTGATCGGCTGCTTGAAGGCAATGATGGCGAGCGTTTCCATACTCGCCTGCGTCAGGCGATATTTCTGCCGGCCGAAGAACAGCTTCTTGATCCAGGTGTTGAATTCCGGTTTGGTGGAAATGTGGTAGCCGCCGCCCACCAGGCGGATGAAGAAAGAGCGCTCGCTGGCGGCATAGTCCTGATTCAAAGCCGTGATGACTTCCGCGATGGTGGCGGCATCGACTCCCTCCAGCGTTTCCTGCAGGCGCTCAAGGGAGACCGGCGAGTCCGAGGCGAACACCAGGGCTTCCACGATGGGCTTGAGTTCGTTGAGATTCATCAAATCCTTTTGAGCCAAATTTCTCCGAACGGAGTGGATTGCGTGGCCGTCACCAAGCCGCGCCGGATCATCTCGAGCAGGGCAATAAAGGTGACGATCATGTAGACTTTGCTGGGCAGTCTTTCCAGCAGGCTCATGAAGAGCAACTGGTGATGCACCGCCAGTTCCTGCAGCACATAGTCGATCTGATCCTCGATGGTCACCGGAATCTGCTCGATCGTATGCGGGGTTTCACGCGGCACGCGCAGCAGCACGTTCTTGAAGGCCGTGATCAAGTCGAACAGCGAGACTTCGACGGCGTTGTCGAGAAAGTCGGATTGATCCCTGGTCAATTCATAATCGAAAAAGCCGCGTGAAAAGAAGTCGCGCTCGCGCACTTCCAGGGCCGCCATGCGGCCGGCCAGATCCTTGAATTGCTGATATTCCAGCAGCCGGCGCACCAGCTCCTGACGCGGGTCTTCTTCCTCCTCCTCGGCTTCTTCGGGATTCCTGGGCAGCAGCATCTGCGCCTTGATCCGAATCAAGGTGGCCGCCATCAAAATGAAATCGCCGGCGCCCTCGAGATCGAGCATTTGCAGAATCTCGACGTAGGCCAAATACTGCCGGGTGATGTCGGCAATCGGAATGTCGTAGATGTCGACTTCTTCCTTGCGAATCAGGAAGAGCAGCAGATCCAGCGGCCCTTCAAAGGTATTGAGCTTGACGCGATAAGCCATAAGCCTGCAATTGCCCCGGCCGGGGCCGGAATGTTCTCACGGATGAGCGCCGGAGGGCGCGCTTTCAATCTCCCCCAACTGCATGGCGTGGCGCACTTCCGCCATGGTCTGCCGGGCCACCACCTGTGCGCGCCGTTCGCCTTCGGCAAGAACGTCCTTCACTTCTCCCAGATGATTTTCATAATAGCTTCGCTTCTCCCGCATCGGCGCGAGAAATTCCGCAATACGCGCAGCGCAGCGAGTCTTGCATTCCACGCAGCCCAGGCGGCCGCTCTCGCAGCCCGCGCGAATCTCACTGACTTCGCCGGCATTGAACTTGTTGTGGTAGGTGAAGACCAGGCAAATGTCGGGACGGCCGGGATCGCCGCGCCGGATCTTCTGCGGATCGGTGACGGCTTTGCGCATTTGCGCTTGAATCTGTTCGGGAGAATCCGACAGCGCGATGGTGTTGCCCAGTGATTTGCTCATCTTCGCCTGGCCGTCCAATCCCGGCAGGCGCGCGAATTTCGTGAGCTTGACTTCCGGCTCCGGGAAGACCGGGCCGTACTGGCTGTTGAACTTGCGCGCAATCTCGCGGGTGATTTCCACATGGGGCGCCTGATCCTCGCCGACCGGCACGGCCTCGCCCTTGTACAGCAAAATATCCGCAGCTTGCAGCACGGGATAGCCGAGATGGCCGTAAATCAGCGTCTCGAGGTTGAGATCCCGCGCCTGTTCCTTCACCGTGGGGTTGCGCTCCAGGCGTTCCTTGGTGATCAGCATGCCGAAGATCAAATACAGCTCGGCGTGCTCCTTGATTTGTGACTGGCGGAAGATCGGGCTGCGCGCCGGATCGATGCCGGCCGCCAGCCAGTCGATCACCATATCGATGGTATTGCTGTAGAGCTGCGCAGTATCCAGGCTGGTGGTGAGCGAGTGATAGTCGGCGATCAGGTGGAAATTCTGATAGGTGGTTTGCAGCTCGACCCAGTTTTCGAGTGCGCCGACGTAGTGGCCGAGGTGCAGCCGGCCGGTCGGGCGCATGCCGCTGAGGATGCGTTTCTTGGTCATCGAGTGAAAGTTGCTTCGACAGTTCCGCGTGTGCTGGTTTCAAGCTGCTTTGCAAACGGCAACTTGTTGATCGATAAAATTCGCAATCTTGGCGCGTTTCTTATCATGTGCGAGCGCCAAATTCATCAAATGGCCGCCCTTGTCCAAATCGACAATGGGGTTCGCGTCGACATCCCTGGTTGCGACGACCTCATTGTCGCGGTGGACAACAGGCAGGGTGTCCGTGCCATGCAGCTCAAGCATCGCACCCGCATGGTCAACGAACGATTGCCAGGGCATGGTGCACTGTCTGGCCATCATCGCGCACAACCTCGCGGCGCACACCATTGTGCCCCTTCGGCAATCCTCGCCCCCTTGCTGATTCTGCCGTCCGCCGGGCCTGCTTCCCTTACCGGGTGGTTCAGGACGGCCTGCCCCCTCCCTGCTGGCGCCTGGCCCGATCTGCCCGGTTCTTCGGAGCAGGAAAACCTCCGGTGAGATTCAGCGCGTGGGCAGACGACGCGAGCCTTTTCACCCCAAAATAAAAAGCGCCTCGCACTTGACGAAAACCCAGCAACCAAGCCGAGGACGCCTGCACTCAGTCTCAACCGTCGCATGCTGCGGGCAGGGAGACGACAAAGAAAAAGCCCTAATTCATGAAGAGGTAGGGCTTCCAACGCTCATCGCCAATGCCGATAAAATGCTGAATGAAGTAAAGCTGATTCGGCCTTTGCGGTTTGCGCAGCATTGGCATGCGCGCCTCTTCCGGCGTGCGATTTCCCTTGCGGTTGTTGCAATACACACAGGCGCAGACCAGATTCTCCCAGGAATCCTCGCCGCCGCGGTTTTTCGGCAGCACGTGATCCACGGTCAGCGGACGCTGCGAGGTGCCGCAGTATTGGCAGCGGCCGTTGTCGCGCTTGATGATGTTCTTGCGTGAGAGAATCACCCGCTTGCGGGGAATGTGAATGTAGGTGACCAGTCGCACGATGCTGGGAAACGGCAACGACGACCGCACCGACCGCACTTCCCACAGCGGATGGCGCTCGATGATCTCCGCCTTGCCCAATACGATCAGCACAATCGCCTTCTTTGCGGTGATGACGCTCATCGGCTCGTAGTTTTGATTGAGGATGAGCACGTGTCGATTCAGACTGCCCATACGGTTTGCAGGCGAATTTTTCCTGATCTGGGTTTTAAAAGTCCGGCCAATTTAAAAGAAACGGCCGCAAGAGTCAAGATTTTTCTCGGACAGCGGCGGGCGCAACTCCAACAGCTTTAGGCAGTTGGGGCAAGCAGGCCCAGTTTGGGCTGGCGGGCGCGGGCGCTGGAGCAGGGTTTTCTTGCGGTTGCCTCAGCCGGCGGGCTTCAACACGATGCGAAAAATCTGCGGCTCAAACAGCGCCGAGCCATAGATCCAGCCCTGCGGCCCCACCGCCATGCTGGTCACGCCGGTGAGATGAAAGATGTGCCGGTTGTCCGCAAGCTCGCCCGCGGGCGAAATCTTGGCCGCGCGCACGTAGCCGAGAAAGACATCATTGAACAGCAGCCGGCCGTCGAGCAAATCATTGTACGGGTCTTCACCGGCGCCCTCGTATACCACGCCCAGCGCCAGCGAATGCCGCAATTCGCCGATGGTCTCGGGATCTTCATTTTGATAAGTTGGATCGCGATGACTGATGGCGAGAATGGGATTGCGGAATCCCGGCTGGCTGCATACGCCCTCACATTCCGGCCAGCCGAAATTGGTCTGGCCACCGGTGTACAAATTGATTTCTTCAAACTGATTCGAGCCAACATCGGAAATCAGCAGCCGGTCGTGCCAGGCCAACAGCCGCAGGGGACTGCGCAGGCCCAGGGCCGCGATCTCAGCGCGCACGTTGGGGTCGGCACGATACGGGTTGTCAGCGGGAATGTCATAGCCGCCGCCGGCCCGCGGGGCAATGCGGATGAGCTTGCCCAGCAACGAAGCGGGATCCTGCGCGTATTGTGACTGTGTCGCGTCACCCAGCGCCGCATAGAGATAGCCGTCGGCACCGAATGCGAGAGAATAGATCCCGTGCCACGCCCGCCCCGGCGCCAGGCGATCGACGTTTAAAATGATGGCCAGGGAATTGGCCGTGGCCTGATAATTGTTTGACCATTGCACCCGCACGATGCGATTCCAGCGATTGTCGCCCGTGCTGAAACAAAAATAAACGAAGCCATTCAGCGCGAATTGCGGATCAAAAGCCACATCGGTCAAACCAATCTCCGCGGGTGCCGGCGCCACCTCCGGCAGCACAAACGAGCCGAGCAGGGCCGCCGAATCGGCGGTGAGCACGAAATGGTAAACCTCGCCGGCCTTGCCCAAAACCAGAAACTCAGCGGAATTTGGGAAGAACTCGAGGCAGGTGGTCATGGCAGGCAGGCTGGCCGCGGAGAGCACGCGTTGCGTGGTGAAACGATTGAAAATGTCCTCGCTCGCACCGTTGCTGTCCGTCGGCAGATCGCCCGCTTGCGGGCAGGCCAGGCAAAAAAAGCTGAGCAGGCCGGGAAGAAGAGAAGCAGCAGTTTTCATGGTGGCACGCCCTTCAAACATGAACAACGAAATAACCGGAGTGCATATGAGCAATTCTCATGACGACGAATTCGAAGGTTTTCCCGAGGAAGACGAAAGACTCCTGGCAATGCCGGGCCAGTTGCATCCCGCGAGGTGGTCTTGCGCCCGCTGCGGCGAGAGCAACGAAACTCTGGTCGATCCCTCCGCCGGCTTCGAGCAGGAATATGTCGAAGACTGCGCCGTGTGCTGCCGCCCAAATGTGATTTTCATCCATATCGACAAAGCAAGCCTGCGACTCACGCTGCGGAATGAGTTGGAATAGGGATGGAAGCATTACGATCAGTCACGACTGAAAGGTGGTAGGTCCACGTCCTGGGAAGGCACTCAGCGAAAGGATTCCCGGCGATGGCGAATGGCAACGACGTTTACCATGTCCTCTTTCTGGTAAGATCATGGAGCACGCGATAATTGCCAGCGCGCAAACGAAAGCCGGCGCCGCCTGGCAGCTTCTTGCTGTGCCGCGGCAACGGGTTCTCCCCAGCTTCACGAGTTGACTATCGCTGCGCTGCATCACGCGATTTGACAGTGACGCCAATTCCTTCTGCGCGGCGGTCTTGAGGATCACCTGCCACTTCCCTTGAGCTTGAGCGCCAGGGCATTCTGCAAATCCTCAAACGTGCTTGCCAGGGTTTTGAACTCGTTGCGATCCCAAATGACGGCCTGCTTTTTTCCATTGGCTGTGAGAGAGTGCAACGATTTTGGCCACACGGTTTTTTTGGGGGGGAGTGATTACATGATCCTCATCCATCTTGGAATCGTGATTGGCTTTCAGGATCGATAAATCTAATCTGCGGCGAAAGTAGGGATTTCTCTTGATATTCGCAAGCGCGTGGCCAATTGTCGAAGCAAAACTAACAAACAAAAAGCCGAGAGATCATTCCTGATCCCTCGGCTTTCACCAGAGGAGGAGGGAGGGTCAAGCTCAAAAATCGGTGCCGAGCGAGAACAGATATCGCGGCTTGCTGATCGCGCGCAGATCCGTGGGCCACGCGACGTCATACTTCAACATGAAATAGCCGAGATTCAAGCGCGCGCCCACGCCGAGCGCGCCGCGCAAATCCTGCAAATGAAACCCGCCTTGCGTTGAAAACGGCTGAAACGTTTCCTTCACCAAGCCCGGCACTTCGAGACCCCACGCGCCGGCAAAATCCGCGAACGTTGCTGCACTCAGGAAATCTGCTGAGGGCGGCAGGAACGGAAACAGCGGAAAACGATATTCAAAATTTGTCACGATGAATTTCGTTCCCACCAAATCGCCGTAATCGACGCCGCGAAAGGTGTACGGCCCGCCGATTTGAAAAATTTGCGCATCGCGATCGAAGCTGCCGCCGGCGAGCAGGCGCGTGGCGAACACCGAGCGTTGCCCCACGTTGAAATAGCGGCGATAGTCTCCGACCAGCGTGGTGAACTTCAAGTCGTTGGTGGTGCGCTGCACTTCGAAGCGGCTGCGTGCGCCGTTGAAAGGACCGAGCGGGCCGTAGACGGTGTTGTCAAAAACATAAGCCGCGCCCACCTGTCCGAAAGTGGCATTGCCAAGATTCAACTCCTGCCGGCGAATCCCGCCGCGATTGAAATCGATCTGATCGACGACCAGGTTGGCATCCACCCAGGTTGCGCCCGCGCTCAACTCCAGTCGCGCGAAGCGGCTGAACGGAAAAAAGGTGAAGGCATTGAAGCCGCGATACCGTTGCTTCACAAAACCGGCGGCGGTGGGCGTGTAGAAACCGCCAAAAGCCTCGTTGAGCTGAAACGTCTCCACGCCCCAATTCAACCGGCGCGCTTGATTGAAATAGGTCACGCCCACATCCGTCAGGCTGAGATTGCTGCGCAGATTGGCCGCGAGAATCAAATTGTGATGGTTCATCACATCGCTGAAGAGAAACTGCGCGCCGCCCACCGTGCCGTAAAATCCGCCGAAACTCGCGCCGATGGCGGCGGTGCTGAATTTCGGCATGCTATTGTAGCTGCGTCTTTCAATGGAATCGGCATCGGCAAGCGCGTAATTCGTGAAAAAGGTATTGGGATCAACGATCGCCGGCACCCATGCGACTTCCGCGGCATGTACCGTCGTCGCGAGTGAATCAGCATTGGCAGCCGCCGCCGCGTTGACGGTTGGTCCGTTGGCATGTGGCTCTCCTGCGGCCAGTGCGGCAGCGTCCGGCATGTTCATGCGGTACAAATGCCAGCCGGCTTTCGCGAACGCCGAGAACACCAGCACGCGGCCGTCCGCCGACCAACTCATCGCCGGCGTTGACTCAGTAATGCCCGCCACGCCGTTGCGCAACGTCGTCACCGGAACAATTTCCTTGCTCGCCAGATCGAGGCGATAGACATTGGCAATGCCCTGATGATCGGACACGAATGCAATCTCACGGCCATCTGGCGACCATTGCGGATTGATGGCGTTGCCGTGCAAATCCGTAATCACCGTAATCTCTCTGTTGGCCAGCGAGTACAGCGCCAATTCGTACTCTCCGAAAAGCAAATTCTCAACCTGGGTGTCGCTACCGCGATCGGTGGCAAACGCGATGCGGCTGCCGTCCGGCGACCATTGCGGATGCTTCTCCGCATAAATGTCATTGGTCAAGCGTTGCAACTTACCGTTGCCGAGATTGACAACATACAAATCCGACCGGCCGCCGTGAATGCCCACGAAAACAAGATGATCTCCTGCCGGCGAAAAACTCGGCGAAAGCAGGCCGTTCAATTCCGCAAAAACCAGGCGATGGCTGATCTCGTTCGTGTGCGGATTCATCACGTAGATCGCATCGTCTTTGTTTGATTTGGAAACGAAGGCAATGCGCTCGCCGTCGCGCGACCAACTGATCGCGGTGTCGAAAAAGCGCAACGTCTCAAAATCGCGGCTCTGGCCGCCTTTGATCAAACGGCGATCAGCGAAACTGCCGTCGGCGTTCTCGCTCAGCAGGTACAATTCGTCCGCGAGATTTTTGTTGGCCACATAAACAACCTGCTTGCCATCGGGACTCACTGCGGGCACGAGATTCATGCGATGATAGTAGCCTGCGCGCCTGGTAAGCTGCTGGGCGATGGTCGCAGGCGCGGGCAACATGCTGTCCGCCGGCAACACCTGCTTGCGCGCAAAATCATGCCAGGTGAGCGTCAATGATTTGAAATCGAGACCGATCTGTTCTTTGAAAGCCTTCTCGATATCGTTCAGCCGGACGGCTGCTTTGAAAATACCGCCGACTTTCTGCTTGCCGTGCGTCTCGCCGACGTAATTCCACAACGATTCGCCCAGGCGATAAACACGAATGTCAAACGTGTTGTTGAGCTGTTCGACTTTGAGCAAATCATCATAGAACAGCCCGTCGCGCACCCACATGCGGGTCACGTTATCCATGCCGATGGAAAGATACTCAGCCATGCCCTCCACAAACCACAGCGGCGGATTGAAACTGCCCAGGCCACCGTTGTCGATGCTTTTGATGATATCGAATTGAAAGGCATGCACCAGCTCATGCACCAGCACGTGATTGAACTCGCGATACGAGCCAGTGAGGGGCAGCACCACGCGGTTTTTCAAACTCTCGGTCACGCCGCGCGTGCCGTCGCCGATCAAGCCGTCCACCACATTGGTTTGCTGAAAGTCATTGAGCGAAGCATACAGCACCAACGGAATGCGGCTCTTGATTTGATGTTCGAGCACGTCGCTGAGATACGCATAGCCGCGCTCGGCCATGCGCGCCGCATCTTGCGCGGCCTCCGCGGCCTCGGGATAGTAATGCACCTCGAAATGCTCGGTGCGCAACACCTGCCATTTGAAATTTTTGTACTGAACCTTGTTCTGGCCGAATTGATAGCCGGGTTGGGTTTGCCCGAGGCCATGCAGCAGGGCCAGGCTCAGGGTGATTATCGCGAAAATGCGGGGTGGTCTTGTTGCCATCTTCAACTCCTTCGCATTGTGAGACTCGCTTCGTTCATCGCGACCCAGTCACAACGCAAAGCATATGCCCGCCAAGGGAGCACGGGCCGGCTTCCGCGGCCTGCGAATTCTGCCTGCGCGCAACTCGCTCAAAAACAGATTGCGGACCTGGTTTCGCGGCGCAGCAGGCCAGCCCTCATTCATTGGCTGCTTGAATTGGCACGCATGAAAGACAAGGGGGAGGGCGGGATCTATGACTGAAATGTGGTAATCTGCTTTACGGGGGTGGAAAGCATATGATGACCGAGGGCAAGGAATGGGGATGAATCAATTTCCAGCGCGACTCAATGAACAGCATAGACCGCAAAGCTCTGGGCGCTGAGTGAATCACCAAATACATACGTCAGTTGATAACTTGCCTCTCCAGTGTGATCGAGTGACTCGCCAAAGTCACGCCAGCGCTGCATCTTTTCCAAAATTTTCTGTTCAAGACCAGGCGCACGCAGCGTGGTGTCTACAATTTCAGGATTCATCAGATACCCGTTCTTGTCGATTTGAAAGCGGAAGGTCAGGCTTCCCCGCAAATCCGGGTTGTTGCGAAGCTCTCTCTGATATAGATCAGTAATGGCTGGATCATGCCGCTGAATCACCCTTCTGATGGTCTGAGGATCCCGGCCACCAACACGCCGGCCTTTCAACCCTGCGATGGCCGGTGGAATGCCGGCACGAGAGCGATACTGCCTCAGCGAGGCTTGTTCAAGCGGCATGAAATCAGCAGAAAATAGACGGGACTGCCTGCCGGCAATGGCGTCGCGCGCCACCCGGGCCGGATCACTGGCTTCCTCATTTTCGAGCGACAAGGAAGTTCTGTCGAGCCGGCGCGCGACAGTCAGAGTATCCAAGGCTTTGAACGCAGCTTCAAGCACTGCCTTCAGGGTGTCGATCTCTTCCGACTGTCGCTGAATGGTCGCCTTCAGCCTTTCATTCGTTGCGCGCAGGGTTGCGATTTCGCGGTCGATGGCCCGGCTATTGTTCTCGATTGCAGTAATCTGCTGCAGCGTGTCTCTCAAGGCGCGTGCATTTGCCAGCAGCAGGCCGGCGCTCATCAAAATGCCAAGCGTCAGACCGAGTTTTAGCAACCAGCGGCTGGACAGCCCGCCCCGCGGCTTCCTGCTGCGCTCAGACTTTGGAATTGGTCTTGCCATGGCAGTTTTTGCTCGCTCGATTTGCGGCCGTCTGGCGGCGTCCCGTACGCGGTCCTCTTGCGCTTGCCCCGCGGGCGAATAAACCTGGTAATCCTCAAGGTACATGAAAGCTCGGCTTCCTTCGAAGAGTATGGTGTCCTGCAGTGCCGGCTGCGAGCGCCAGTTTCTAATCGCGCCGCAGTGAGTGGAAACTCTAGGTGTATGCTCACTGTTCGCTGCCAAATTTATAAGTTGCGAGGTAAAAGGTTTTCTCATGTTCAGCCGTCACCGGAAAATCCCTCCAGTAGATCATCTTGTGTTGGATTTCTTCAATGAAGCGTGCGGCTGCTGCATTGGGTTCCAGGCCGTTTTCGAGGACGTGCGGCATCATCAAACAGCCTCTGGCATCTATCCTGAAGCGAATCTTCACATGTCCCTTCAGCCCGGGAGTAATCTTAACGTGCTTGGCGTACAAATCCGCCAGGGCCGCGTTGTGCTTCACGAGTTCCTGCCGAATGAGCTCGACATGGTGCTCCTCGCCGGCAGGGTCGCTGTTTGCCGTGATGAGGTCAACCAGATCGGTGTGCCGCTGCTGCAGCGGGCGATCGAACGCCGAGTGCGCGGCCAGCGGTTCGGGCGAAAAGGATTCGATGGTGACTTCTGGTGCGCGATTCTGCTTGGCCGGTACCATTTCACTCGCGCTGGAATCCAGAGAGTGTAGCTCTTTCGCGTGCTCATCACGCAGAATGTCCAGGCTGCTCAGCAGCGTCTCTCCCTGCAACTGCAGCGCGTCCAAAGCCCTCGCGGCGTCCTGCTGTTGCCGGTCGAGCTGGGCAGCCTCCTCGTTGAGATTTTCGATTTGTTGTTGGCTCAGAACATGTTTCTTCTCGATTTCGCTGACGACGATGAGGAATACCAGTTTGCCCGCAATGACCGCCACAAAAGACAGGATGACAATGATCAGAATGAGAATGATGGCCAGGTACCGTTTTTTGGCCCTCCGCGAAGTCAACCTCCTGAAGAGCCGTTTCGCCGGTCGTGATTTCATCATCCTGAGCACCAGCCCGAGTATTTCCTTCCACGGCATCATGCACCCCCGGGCGTCCTGTCTTGCCGGCGATTCCCGCCGCGAGCCGTACCGATGCCCAAACTCGAGGCGTTCGACGGAACGTTCGTCCTGAGCCGGAAATGGCGGCCGGTCCTTTCGCCGGTTGTCGGGCTTTGCGAGGGACAGGCAAGTCTGCCGGCAAGATAAAAGCGTCTTCCCTCGGCATCGGTTTCAACTGACATAATGCCCCAGCTCTCCCACAACGGGAATGATTGAAAGAAATTCGATGAGCTAATATGAAAGAAAGAAGATTGCCGTGCGCTCCCCGGTTTTTGTTGATCCGGTGCATAGAGTCCAAGTTGATGAGGTGAGACAATTGAGACGCGAAACGGGAGGTGGGAGGTCTTCTGACAGCCCCAAAGCGGAGTTCGATAGCTCAGGACTTACTCGGGCAAGATTCGCGCCGGCCAGCGGTTTCCCCAAAAATGGGAAGATTGCCAGACAAAGACGGTTGCAGCAAGTGAAAAAGTGAACGGAATTGTAATTCGCATTTCATTCTTGTCACGACGAGTCGCCGGCGAAAACAGATAATCAAAAGCCCCGAACCTCAACGGCATGCTCGGGGCTTTTGATATTGCAATCAGAATGCCGGCACTGCACTGCTCGGGCGCGGCAGAACTGCGCGGGAGCCGTTCCTGGCCGGCGCGCCGATCCTTGCGACCATTGTCCGCATTCCACCCATAGTTTATACTGCAGCGATCACCGGCCGCGGTTCACGCCGCAGCCCGTGAACTCAACTAAAAGCCGGACTTTCCTCCATCTCTTCTTCTTCCTCCTGCACCTCGAGCTTTTCCGAGCGGCCCCAGCGCGCCCGTGCCGCGGAAGCCAGACGCAGCAGCAACAAGCCGCCGAGTCCGACCCCCACCCACACATAACCGGCCTGCGCAATGTTGGTGCTGGTGTCGATCAGCCTGACCTTGCCGTCGGTGGCAAATTCGAATCGCACGGCATTGTCGACAGCGCGCGCCTGGCTGCCTGGTGCCGGAAACTTGAAACTCAAGACGGTTTCTTGATTGATGAGCGAGCCTTGATGCACGCAACCCTCTGCCACATCATCAAACAGGCGGTTGGTAATCTGCACTTCCTTCGGCGGACGCAGCATGGCGTACCAATGATAGATGAAAAAGCGGTCCGGCACGGCGTTGGGAGAGACCGGCGAACGAAAGGCGAAGTAGGTGCTGTCGGCATTGAGCGCGCGCAAGTCGGTTTTGAGCTCGACGTGGTCGGCGTAATAGGCCAGAATCAAATCGTGCCCCTGCGACAGCTCGGTCTCTTCCAGACGGCCGTCGCCGTTTTGATCGATCGCCGGCAGCGCCACCAACAAAGCCTGGGGAGAAATCTCCGATTCGATCCAGATGCCGCGTTTCTCCAGCCGGATTTTGGTTTTGGTATCAAACGGGTGAAACGCAGGCTCGGCCCGGCCGGCCAGGTTCATACAGGCAAGAGCAATTCCAACTGCAGTGATCCAATTTCGGTTCTTCATGTCCATCTTCCTATCTCATCTTCTTCCTGAATGATGGTGAATGCGAATCATCGCGGTGCCGGACTTGCCGGTTGGCGGCCCGGCAGAGCGACACATGATCGCCACAGGCAATTTGTGAGCAGAAGGCGATTCCGCACCAGGCCGTGCTGAATATCCGCGCGCCCTTTTCACGCAAAGGCGGTGCCAAAAAAGCCGGTGCCGGCAAAGCGCGGCGGCAGAGGGCAAGGCACTTGAATCGTCTCAGGTTATGGGGAAGTTGTCGAAGACAGCGGGTTGGAGCGCCAAACGCGGTGAGAAAACTTTTCCCAGTTGGTGTAATGAGATTTCTCACTTCAAAAGCGTACCTGCCAACTCAAGCCGGCCACAACCTTCCCTGTTGCGGGTAACGGCAGCATGCTCACCGGCGACGGTTGCGCCGCAGGTGAAGCCAATGCGTCGAAAAACGAATAGAGCCAGAGGCCACTGGTCAACAGAGCCGAGAGATTGCGCGCCCGGTTGAGGGTGTTGTAGCGGCGATAAGTGGCCTGCGCTTTGGCAATGGTCGGGGCGGCAAGATAGTTTTCGCGTGCTTTCTCGCGGCGCAGATGCAAGGCGCCGGTGAGCACCACGCCCGCGCCCGCACCGGCCATCAACACCCGGCCTTTGGACTTCTGGTTTTTGTGAAACTGGCCCAATCCCGGCAACAGCAACGACCGCAGCGCTGCTTGCGGCCGGGGGTCGGGAATTACCAGATAGCGCAACGTGCCGTTGCTGTGTCCATTGCCCATCGCCAGATTGGCTTTGAGTTGATCCAAAAACTGGTGAATCTTGGGCGACACATACAGCGAATCCAGCTTGAGATCCGGCTCCAGCGAGAGCGCCTGTTCGAATTGCGACTTGGCCTCGAAAAAATCACCCTCACTGTAGGCAATCACACCCAGCACTTGATGCACCTCGATGGCCTGCTGCGGCGTCAACCGTTGCCAGTGTTGCAACGCTTGTTCACCCGCCTTCTTGGCAGCGGTGTAATTCAGTTGTTGAAACGCATTCCGCATCTCGTTCACGGCCGGAGTGCTCGTCTGGGCTAACACCGCAGAACTGGCACTCAGGCTGAACCACAGGAATAGCGTTGCAACCAGGATATGACAGGGCCGGACATTCATGCCTTTGCGCGGATAGGTCGCCAACACTTGCTTCGAACTGCATTCTGCTCAGCAGTAGAATAGTGACCAAACCAGCCGGCTGCGGATTTTTGTGAGGTGACGGTTACAGTCGATTTGACCGTGCACCAGGCCGGCGATTGTGCGGCAAGAAGCGACGCCGGCAAGGCAGTCATTGCACAGTTGCGGCCGTTTCAATCTTCGATCACGATCGCGCGTTCCACGCTGGCCGCGATTCGATGCGTGTTCGCCTCGCGCACGGTGATCTGGAGGAGATGCAGGCCATTGGCCAAATCTTCGAGCGCGAGTGCGATCAACTCGGCGGCAGTGTCGTCCGTGATGGCCTGCGCGTGCGACACGCGCAGCGCCGTGGTGCCGGCACTGGTCTGGCCGGAGGTGATTTCGTAGCTCAGCTCATAGCTTTCCCCCAGACCTGCCGCCTGCAGGTTGTAGATTTCAAAATAGCAAAACACCGGCAGGCTTTTGCGCAGCGTCGTCCACGGGTAGGGCGCGAGCACAAGCTGCTGCTTCACAATTGGCGGCAGCATGCGGCTTTGTTTGTCATTGTCGATTTTCAAATAGAACTGCACATCGCTGAGCTGCAGGCTGTCAGTCGCGAAGGCCCGAATCTGCAAAGGCCGGGTGGCATAGCCGAGCTGCGCCGTGTGGAGATTCTGCACCTGCAGCGAGAGTGCCACGTTTTGCGGCGGTGAGAGAATTGCAAAGAAACCCACGGCATTGGGCAGATTTTCCTGCTGTGCCCAGCGCAGCGGAAAGCGAAGGGCCTGGTGTTGCGCGGCGAGCGAGTCCCAGTTTTGGTCGCGCAGCAGCCAGGCAAAATCGACGGCCACACTGTCCCCGGCGCTGGCTTTTCCGCGGCCGGTGGAAAATTTTGCCAGCGGCGCCAGCAGGGTGACTTCGACGCGCGTTTTGCCGCCGGCGGCGCGAAACTGGGCAATGCTCTCCGTAAATGGCAGGCGATCGGCAGGCGCAGGCTCGTGCGCGCTCGCCGGCGCGAACCGCCGCGCCGCCGCGCTTTCCGATTCACTCTGCCGGGCGATTTCCAGAAGGCGTTCACTCGGCAGGGTCAACTCGCCGGGCGAAAGCTCACCGCGGCGGCTGAGCGTGGCGGCCTGCAGCACTGCCAGCTCGAGCTTGCCCACTTCGTCCGCGGCGCGCACCAGCACCGGCGAAACGCCGGCGCGCTGCTTGATCAAATCGCCCCATTGCCAGGCTTGATTGCGACGGAGCTGACTCGCCACCAATTCAGTCACACTGTGCACCTCGCGAAACACGCTGCCCACGCGCTTGAAATGCACCACGAAATCGGGCGTCACATTTTCATAGCCCCAGCTTTCATTGGCAACCACGAAGTAGTGTTCTTGCGGAGCTTGTTTGAAAGGATAGAGCCGCGCCACCCGGGCATGGGTGACGGGATTGAAAAAGGCGATGCGGCGGTAGCCGCCCGGATCCTGATAACGCCGGAAGGGCTTGCCGTATTTGAGGTAGTATTTGCCGCGATCATCAAAATAAGGCGGCGTGGCAGCGGCGAAGTGCTGCCGCGCGTACTCGCGCCGGCGCAGATGATCCTGCAGGCGGTCGTTGTGGGGGCGCAGCGGGTTGGGGTTGTTCGCTTTCCAATACGCGGCGATGAAGGCTTTGCGCGCCGTCAGCGTTGGCAGGCCGTCATAGTCGCGCTGCTCCCCGTCTTCCAGCAGCAGCCGGAACTCGGCCTCGAACTCGCGCGCAAAAGTGAGCGAGTCCGCTTGCTGCAAGGCGGTCAGATATTGCCGGTCGGTGCGCAGCGAGTCGGCGGAAAAATACGGCGGCAACGCGGGCTGGGAATGAAGGCCGGAGAGGAGAATTGCCCAGACTGCCAATCCCGCCCAGACGCCGCGGCACAGCCCGGGCTGACGCTTGTCCACGAGTCTGCACTCTGAGTGCCACATGAGAAACATCGGAGAAGGGGATGACGGACTGGAACTCTCGTTACGCCAACCGGAACTCCGCAGAGCGGCACTGCGTCTGCGCTGACGATGGCGGCAAAGAGGCAGGCGGCGGAATGACTCGGCACTGGGCAGGTGAAAGGCGGGCGTGGAAACAGCGCGCGGCCTGGGCAGGGACGAGGCCGGCAATTTGTTGGAGCAATCTTCCTTCTGCGTATGGCTGCACTCTGGCGATGAACGGCATCGCCGGGCAGGCCGCGGGAGCAGGCGAATTACGCACGTGACCTGCCGATCTTCCTCCGCGTAATTCGCGCTGCCCGCGAGGGCCGGGGCGGGCCTCACTCACTTCAAGAGGCGGCCGCGGCGGCTTTGCGCGCTTTTTTCCGGCGTTTGATGCGGGCCTTCAACTTTTGCCGGCGCTCCATGCGCATACGGCGCTGTTTGCTTTTGCTTCTCGCCATAAAACTCCACTGCCAGTTTGGTTAAGGTGAAAATCCAGGGCTGGTCATTCGTAACGTGACCGGGAATTTAGTCGCACCAGCCACATTTGCAAGTTTTTTTTGGCTGATGCAATACCGCAAACCCGCGGCTGATCCGTCGCGGGTTTGGGCCAGGGGAAACGGGGCGATTGAATTCAGCAGAGGCGTCTACTGCCGGTGACTTCTCTGCCGTGCCGCGGCGCGATAGAGTGAATCACCGCGGGCGGCGAGTTGTTCATAGAGGAGTTGTGCTTGATCGGGATCGTATTCGAGGCAGGATTCAGCGAGGAACCATTGCGCGGCGGAATCGTCAGGCTGGCGTTGGACGAGATCCTGCAAAACCGCGCGCGCCGCTTCCGGCTTTCCGATTCGCAAGAGACTGACGCCCTGGAAAAGCAGCAGCCGTGGTTGGTCTGGCAGCGCTTGCACGAGAGCGGCCAGCAGCGGCAAGGCTCGTTGGTATTGCTGTTTCTCATAGGCCTGGCGTGCTTCCTCCCACATTTGAGCCAGAGCGGGATCAGTCACTCCGGCAACGCTGCTGGCCGGCCACTTCGGCTGGCGCAGGTAGGCAGGCGTTTCCCCGGCGGAGAGGGAAGGCCCGGCAGTCCCGGCTTCGTCGTAATGGCGGGGGGATTCGTCGCCGGCGGTGTGTTGGTAACGATCCAACCAGAAATAACCGGCGCCCAGAATGAGCACGAGCACGGCATAGCCGGCCAGAGCCGGGCCGTGCGCACGCAGCCACTGCACGGCAAGCGCGCCAATCGAGTCGTGCGTTTTTCTGTGGAGGAAATTGCGCAGAAAGGCGGGGGTGCGCTGGCGGCGTTGAAAAATCAAATCGCCGTGGCGCTTCATGACCAGCGCCGTCTTTTCCATGAGCAGGAGGTCGCGGCCGCACTCATCGCAGCCCAGGTAGTGTTCTTCGAAGGATTCCTGCGCCTGCTTGGGCAACTGGTGACGAACATAGGCGGCAATAATCTCGAGACGGTCTTCATAGGTGCATGGCATGGGAACCTCAGCAGTCGTTACTCCCTCACGAATAATACAAGGATCGAAAGACCGGATCTTTCAGGCAGAGCTTGCGCAGACGCTTGAGCGCATCGGATTTCAGGCTGTAAACCTTGTCGGCGGGCAGACCCATAACCTCGGCGGCCTCGCCTTCTTTCAGCCCTTTGTAGAATACCAGCTTCAGAACCTGGAAGTAATTATCCTTCAGCCTGGAGATTTTGCTGTGCAGACGGCGGGCCAGGTCATTGGCCTCCGCCTCGTCACGAAAGAGAGCCCCAATCGCTTCGGCCAGCTCCAGGGGCGCGGTGCGACGCTGCCTGTTGCCCTTCTTGCGAAAGTAAGTCTGCGCCACGTTGTTGGCAATTCCGATGAGAAACGTGCCGGGCTTGGCGTTGTTGAGACCCTTGAAGTTCTGATAACTCTGCAATGCCGCCAGCATCGTATCCTGGACCACTTCCTCCAGATCGACACCGTCCAGATGCCAGTTCTTCATCAGATAGTACTTCACCATCAACTGGCGCGAGGCGATCCATTGGGGATCAATCGATTTGGGTTCGTCAGCGATGATTCATTCCTCCCTGCGCTCGAATGCAGCCATTTATGCAGCATTTTTTCCTCGCGAGTTCACCAAGGTGCAGCGTCATCAAAGTGGCTGTGAGTAATCACAGCCGGTTTGGGTCTTATATGAATGAACGGGGGAGAACTCACCCCCAGGGGCCCTTCCAAGTTTGCCGAGTAGGGGAACGGCGCAATAATAACGCTCTCTCCGATCAAAAGCAAACGCTGTGATGGTGAAATCTCCCGGCTCTGCCGTGCGCCCGGAAGGCGCGCGAGGCCGAGCCACAGTTGGCCGACTGTGCCGCATGTCTTGTGATTTCTTTCACTCCAACCTGAAAGGACTGAGACCATGCGTACAGTCATTCATTTGCTTGCCTTGCTGGCGTTGTTGGCATTGCAGGCCTGCTCCGCAAACTTGCCGACCGCGCCAGAGAGCCAGGCTGTTCCCGCCCAGCAGAGCGACACTGGCAACACGAGCCACGGCGGCGAAGACCCGCCTCCGCCTCCACCCGGCAACGGGGGTGGCTGAGCCTGTGCTTGTGCCGTGACCTGCTTCATGCGCCGGAATCCGCTTCCGGCGCATGAAACCTTGTTCGTTCGCGCGTAATCCCTCCGCCTCGGAAAATCTGATTACTGCTCTTGTGCACACGGCAGGCTATTGGCGAGCGCCGGCGGCTCGGGGCCGGCGATAGCGTCGCACGGCATAAGCGGCACCCGC
>JBBIKM010000005.1:36881-63312 GCA_037445455.1 bacterium
ACGGTCGCCGGCTCGAGCAGCGGCAGATGGCAGGCCCGGGCGAGGTAGCGCCCGGCTGCCACATACCACTCGTTGCAGGAGCGCGGCGGCGGCAGCACAACCTGCCAGTCCGGCCCGTAATAGCAGAAGCCGGCCCAGTCCAGCAGACTGGCATGGGGATCTTCCAGCATCTCGAGCTTGGCCGCCTGCAGCGCGTGCACGGTGGACTGGCCGCGCCGCAGCGCGGAATAGTAAGCCGAAAAGAAACGCGCGGTGGCTTGATCATTGATCGCCCACAGGCTGGCAATCACACTCGGGGTGCCGGCGGCGCGAAAAGCCTGCACGAATCCTGCAAAGCCCTCGCCGTTGAGAAACAGTCCGCGCGCAGTCTCACACCCGCTCAGAATGGCAATCCTGGCCGCAAGAGTCCGGCCGAAAATTTCAAATGCATAAATGCGATCAAGCGCGCTGTCCGCCGCCGCGTTGGAGAGCAGAATCTCGGCGTGCAGCGGCTCACCGGCCTCGCTGAAGGCATGGCCGGCGATGTGCAGCCAGTCACATTCCGGCAGTGCCGCCAGAACGTTTTGGCGCGTGGCGGAGCGGCCGGTGAGAAGGCGTTGCACGCTGGTGGTGGCTTGGATTGCTTCCAGTTCGTTGCGGCTGCCCGGCAACGACTCCCGCCTGCGCCGCGTGCTGGCAGGCGAAGTGCTTGAGGAGGAAGTAAAGCGAAGCGGATCAGCCACCAGCAGGAAGGACTTTATGGCGAACGGTTGCGGCGCGGTCTGCTGCAGCGATTGCAGTGAAAGGCCGTAACGAACGGTGTAGTGCTCGAGCAGGAACGCAGCACGGTTGCCGGCCGGCGGCGCGATCACCAGAATCTCAAAAGGCAAAGCATGCAAGATTTCATCGGGAACCACGGCCAGGCCTTGCTCCCGGCGCGCAGACAACGGCCCCGCGAGGAGAAGCCGGTAGACGGCGTGCGCCGCCGCCGTGTCAAAACCGGCAGCCTCGCGCGCAAAGGAATCGGCCTGGTGCAGCGCCAGCACCGGGTGCATGCGCGCGAGCAGCGGTTCGAGTTGCCGCCGGCCGGCTGGGATCTCCCAGCCTTGCAGGGTATCGCCGGCCACCAAGAACACCAAACTGAGCGTATCCCCCACAAAAAAGCTGAGGGCCACTTCCCCCTGGTGCGCCAGCGACCGGCGCAAGTTCTGCAAGGCCACCTTGTCGAGGGAAGGCGGCGGCTCATCGAGGTGACCGAGCAGACTCTGGATCAGCTCCTGGCGCGCCAACTCATGGCGGCGAAGATCCGCGGCGAGCAGAGGCGAGGCACTGCCAGGCTCACCGGAGGCCTGCTGCAGCCGCTGGCGCAGGATCAAAGCATCGAGATGAGCCAGCTTGGCGTGCAAATGCTGCAACGAATCAGCGGACTTCAGCAGATGCGCCTGCCAGCGCCGCCGCTGCACCACCAGATCGCGGCTGCGCTCCGCCAGACAAATCGCCTCGGCGGTTTGCCCGGCGCGCCACAGCGCACGGCTGAGGCCAAGAAACACCGCGCGTTCCTCGCGCGCCAGGGAGGCGGATTGTTCCAGTGTGGCGGTGCGGGCGTTGGAGACCACCACCTCCAGGGCCGTGCGATACATCGCAATGGCGCGCGGCAAGTCGCCCGTGCGGCTGAAGGTTTCTGCCAGGCCGGTGCAGGTCTTTAAATAAGTGAGATAGTCAGGCGCTTGTTGCAGGCGGGCGAGCGTGGCGGTGAACGTGCCCGCGGCGCGGCGGAATTCTCCGGCGCTCAAATACAACTCGCCCAGCGCAGTTTGGGCTTCCAGCTCGATATCGACAAAACCCGCTCGATGCGTGGCGGAGATGACCTCCGCCAGCAGGGACCGCGCCTCGGCATGCCGCCCCAACATCGTCAACAGGCGGCCGCGATCGAGCATGATGGTCAGGGATAACCTGCGATTCTCCCTTGCCGGCGCGAATGCCAACGCGCTGTCGCAGTATGCCAGGGCTTCGGCATAGCGGCCGAGCTGTTCATAGGCATTGCTGAAGCGGTGCAGATAGATGGGCCGGTGCAGGAGTGAGCCATGCTGCTGCAGGCGCGCTTCGTTTTCCTGAAACCGTGCCAGCGCCTGTTGCACCCGCCCTGCTTTGAGATCGGTGATGGCGACGCTGTACAGCAATTGAATGGCATTCTCGCGCTTGCCGAGCGAATCTGCGATGGCCGCGGCCCGCAGAAAATTTTGGGCGGAGGCCTGCCAGCGCCCGCGCTCTCTTTCCAGTCTTCCCTGATGATACATGGCCGTGAGCAGGCTGCTCCCGTCTGCAAAAAACTGCGCCTGTTCCCGCACGAATTTGAGGTGCTGCTCGGCCTCCGCCCAACGGCAGAGATTGAGAAGCTCCTGGCTCAAGCTCAAGCGCAGCAGATACTCCAGCTTTGGGTTACCGGTCTGCTTCGCCAGCGCGAGGCTCTCCGCCCGCAAGCGTTGCGCCTCAGCGAGATTGCCGCGCCCCAGCTCAGTCTGAGACAGGACGTTGAGGAGTTGGGCCAGTCCCTCTTCATCGCGCGTTCTACGGCAGACGGCAATTCCCCGCGTGAGAAGCTTGGCGGCCTCCGCGAAGCGGGATTGATAATTCAAGTTGTTGCCCAGCGTCAGGCAGACTTCCCAGGAGTCATGCCCTTGCTCAATCAAAGCGAGAAACATGTCTGCCGCGGCTGCCGCCTGATTTTGGGATTGGAGCAAATAGGCCTGGGCATGCCGCAGCCGCCAGTTGGCCGGCTGCAACTGGCGCTGCCGTTGCAGAAACTCGGCCGCGCGCTCGCGCTCCCAACTGTCGACGAAAAGCTCATAGGGATGCAGGTTGCGGCAGCCGAGTTCCAGCGCTTTCTCGGTCTGCACCCGGGTCTGGGCGGTGTCCCGGCGAAAGTGATGCAACACTGCCAGCGCGCCTGCGATTTCACCGCGGTAGTCGCGGAAGGTGGAATCGGCAAGCAGCTTCGCGAAAAAATCCAGGCCTTGCGCGGCCCTGCCTTCATAAATGAACAAATAAGCCGCGGTGGGGAAAAGGCGCGGGAAGATTCGCGGCTGCCGCAGGCTCGCGGCAATCAAGGCGTGCGCCTCGCGGTACTGCCCTCTCCCCATGGCATGGCGAATCTGCAAATACTCGTCGGGAATGATTTGCTGCGGCGCAGCGGCAGGCGCAAACGCCAGCGGCAGCAGCGTGCCAAGCACAACGCCGACCCCAAGCGGGTTCAGCAGCGAGGTCCACCAGCCGCGATATGCTGTGCGTCTTTTCGGCAGCTCGGGTTGGTGCGGCGTTGCAGGCGTGCGGCCTCGCGGTGGCGCTAGCAGGGCGGGGAATTGGGGTGTGCGGCGCATGGCGGCCAGGGCCTCTGAATTTGAGCAATGCAAAAAGCCCGCGATCGGAGCGCGATCGCGGGCTTCGAATTTCGTATGAGGCGGTGGGTTACTTGTACTCTTCCATGATTTGCTGCAGCGCCTCGCGGCCGGGGCGCACGCGGCTTTCCGGCAGGGTGGCGAGCGGCTCCTCCACGACATTCAGAAGGCTGATGAAATCATCCAGATTGGGATCCACGTAGAGAATGCCGGTCAGCACCTCCTCGCGCGCCCGCGCCTTGGCAAGCGCGCGCAGTGCATCTGCCTTGCGCGCCGGGTTGTAGTCCTCCGGCAGTTTGCTCAACAACAGACGGGAGCCGTCGTGCAGCGTGACTTCCTGCGTGGTGCCGGGCGCATAATCCACCACGATGTCATCGAAGAAGGGCACGAAGCCGAGATCGCTGAGCTTCTCCTCGTGCTCTTTGACGTAGTCGTAGCTCTTGGTGGAGCCTTCATGGTCGTTGAACGTGACGCACGGCGAAATGATGTCGAGCAGGGCGGTGCCGCGATGTGACACGGCGGCTTTCAGAATGGTGGTGAGCTGGCTCTTGTCGCCGGAGAAGGCGCGTGCCACAAAGCTGGCGCCCAGTTCGATGGCCAGGGCGCACATGTCAATGGCGGGCAGATCGTTGACCACGCCGGTTTTGAGCCTGGCGCCCTTGTCGGCGGTGGCGGAGAATTGCCCCTTGGTCAGGCCGTAAACGCCGTTGTCTTCGATGAGGTAGATCATGGGAAGATTGCGGCGCATGAGATGGACATACTGCCCCATGCCGATCGAAGCGGTGTCGCCGTCGCCGCTGACGCCCACGATCATGAGCTGGCGATTGGCCAGCGCCGCGCCGGTGGCGACCGCCGGCATGCGGCCATGCACCGCATTGAAACCGTGCGAGGTGCTCAAGAAATAGGCCGGCGATTTGCTCGAACAGCCGATGCCGGAGAATTTCGCGACGCGATAAGGATCCACGCCCATCTCATAAAAGGCGTCGATGATGCGCTCGGAGATGGCGTTGTGGCCGCAGCCGGCGCACAACGTGGTCTTGCCGCCACGATAAGAATCGCGCGCCAGGCCGAGTCGGTTGACTTTCGCCGCCGGCCGGCCGGGAGTTTCGGGGTTCTGTGCCATGTCAGCTCTTCTCCTGATTCAGAATATCTTCCACGATGATGCGCGCCGGAATCGGCAGGCCGTTATAGCAGCGAATGCTGTGCAGTTTTGCTTTCACCGCGGCCTCGTGCTCCATGCCCAGCAGGCTGAACATCTGGCCGTCGCGGTTTTGATCCACCACGTAAACGCGCTCGTGCCGGGCGATGAAGTCTTTCACCTCGTCACCGAAGGGATAAGCGCGCAGCCGCAGATAGTCCGCGGCCACCTGATGCTGCTCGCGCAACACGTCGAGCGCCTCCAACACCGCCCAATGGCTGGTGCCGTAAGCAATGAGGCCGATGGCCGCGCCAGCCTCGCGCTCGCGCACGGCCGTGGGCACGCGCTGCCGCGCCGTTTCGAATTTGCGCGCCAGACGGTCGACATTGCGGCGATAGTCGCCGGGCCGCTCGCTGTATTGCGCGCGTTCATTGTGGCCGCTGCCGCGCGTGAAATAAGGCGCCTTGGGATGTTTGGTACCGGGCAGCGTGCGGTAGGGAATGCCGTCGCCGTCCACGTCTTTGTAGCGGGCAAATTCCGCGACTTTGTCCAGGTCTTCGGCAGTGAGGACTTTGCCGCGGCGCAGCGGCTCCTCGGGATAGGCGAAAGGCTCGGACATCCACAAGTTCATGCCGAGATCGAGATCACTCATCACGAACACCGGCGTCTGCAGCTCCTCCGCCAAATCAAAGGCCTGCATCGCCATCGTGAAGCACTCCGCCACCGAGCAGGGCAACAGCATCGGGTGTTTGGCATCGCCGTGCGAGAGCACCGCGGTTGAAAGAATATCGCCCTGCATCGTGCGCGTCGGCAGGCCGGTGGAAGGCCCGACGCGCTGAATGTCAAAAATCACCACCGGGATTTCGGCATAGTAACCCAGGCCCACGAACTCCGACATCAGGGAAATGCCGGGACCGGAGGTGGAGGTCATCGCTCGCGCGCCGGCCCAGCCCGCCCCGATCGCCATGCCCACGGCGGCCAGTTCATCCTCCGCCTGCACGATGGCAAACGTGGCTTTCTTGGTCTCCGGATCGATGCGGTATTTGTTCATGTATTCGATCAGGGTCTCACACAGCGAGGAAGACGGCGTGATCGGATACCAGGTGACGACCGTGACCCCGGCGAACAGGCAGCCAAGCGCCGCCGCGGAGTTGCCATCGATGACGATTTTGCCCGTGGTCTCGTTCATGCGCTCGACGCGATAGGGCGGTTTCTGCGCAAAATTCTTCTGCGCGAATTCATAACCGACCTTGGCGGCTTCCCAGTTCATCGCGGCAGCTTTGGCCTTGTTCTTGAACTGCTTCAACAACGCGCGTTCCACTTCCGCCATGTCAAGGTCGAGCAAGTAGGCCAGCACGCCGTCGTAGATCATGTTGCGCACCAGCTTGCGCAGCTTGGCGACCGGGCACACCGACACCACCAGCTCGTCGAACGGCACCGGGTAAAAGGTCACATCCTGGCGCAGTTTGTTGAGCTGCAAGGGCGCGTCGTACACCGCCACGGTTCCGGGTTCGAGCCGCATGACGTCTTCATTCGCGGTTTCGGGATTCATCGCCACCAGCACGTCGATCGTTTCGCGGCGCGCAATGTAGCCGTGCTTGCTCACCCGCACGGTGAACCAGGTGGGCAGGCCTTGAATATTGGAAGGGAAAAGATTCTTTCCGGAAACCGGAATGCCCATTTGAAAAATGGCGCGCATCAGCACCAGGTTCGAGCTTTGGCTGCCGGTGCCGTTGGCAGTTGCAACATGAATATTGAAATCGTTGACGCAAACATCGCCATTTCGGGCAGGGGTGGGGGATTGGGATCGGACCGCATTCACCACGATACTCCTCTTGACTCAGGTTGAGATTGAAGGGATTGGGGCCGTTCTGGCGCAATGGCGCGCAATATAAGGCGTGCGTGCGGTAAAAATCAATTTCTTTCTGCCGGGCGCGGCAGGGAAAACTGCCGCCGCAGCTCCCCGGCTTCGGGCACCGGCGCGCCGCGCAAAAGGGACTGCAGTTGCACTGCGTTGACCAGGCTGTGGCCGTGCGGATAATTGTTGAAGACGATGCAGCCGAGGGAAGTCCGCGAAAGCGCAGTTTTCACGCGGTCGGCAATCGCGGCCAACTCGGATTCGGAATACAAATAGTCGTGACGATCATCGCGGCTGGCCGCCGCTGCCAGCCAGGCGGCTTGATTGCGGCCGTCAAAACGGGCATATGCCAGCCGGCTGGGCGTTTCGAGCGGAAAGACAAAGGCCCGGCCCGGCCGCGGCTGATCAACATGCGCCAGGCACAAGCCCGCCGCCAGCAGATTCTTCCCGGCGTTGGGCTCGGACCACGAGTGGTGATGCAGCTCGATCACCAACGTGTGTCCGGCCAGCGCGTCCGCCAGCCAGCGCAGCCAGTCTTGATTCGCGGGAGAATTGTGAAAGGTGTGAGAAAACGGCGCGACCACCGCGGCCAGCCGCCTGGCGCGCGTGAGCGGCTCAAGGCCCGCGAGAAACCGCTGCACTTCCGCCGGCGATTGCGCCAAGCGCTCGCGCAACAATTTCTGCCACAGGCGGGCTGTGAAGCGCAGCCGGCGATTCGCTTTCACCGCCTCGAGCCAGCGCCGGGTCGTCTCCGGTGTCAGCGGCTGGTAGTAGCTCGCGGTGATTTCGATGAGATCGAACGTGCGCGCCAGCCAGGCCAGTATCTCGTCGCGGTTGCCATTGCCCAAACCGGCAAAGCGCGCGGGATCATCCCAGCCGGCAACGCCGAGATGGAGATTTTGCGGAGCAGCAGGCAAAGGTGGCAGCGGATTCATGCAGATGGCAAGTTCTCATTGAGCTGGACAACCGCGTCGTCTCATCCTCCTGGCGGAATTCTTCGCGGACACGGGCAACGCTGCTCGCATAAACGGCAAGTCCGTTGGCGGCGAAAGGCGCGCGGCTGAGCGTCGGGGCGGGCATTGCCAGAACCTTCGCGGGCAAGACACACTGGAATAACCGAAGTCTTGGATGGGGCGGCGCGGGGGCCTCGTCCGCTCAAGCCGCTTGTCAGCCCGCCGTGTCATCGTCATCAACACCATTCGCCATCCTTGTCGGGACCTTTACCTCTGAGACAAACCAGGCGGCACATACACATTCAGAAATGCCAGAACCGAGAGATTGAACAGGTCTACCAGAAAATGAGCAAGTACGGTCCAGCGCAAACTGCCCGTTCTGCGATAGACAATCGCCCAGATCAGCCCCATAATGAAAGTGCTTATCATTGTGACTGGATGACGGTTGGCGATCGAATGAACGCCAAACGTCAGCGGATGGTTTATCGCAAAGAAGAAACTCGAGTAGGGCACGCTCAGCCAACCTGACCAGCCAGCGGTGCGATCCAATAACAACCCGCGCCAGTAGCCTTCTTCCAACAGCGGATTGACCAGTGCAAATATAACCCATGCCAGGACCAGCCCTGGCGAATCGAAGCGTCTCACGTTTAGCACAAAAAGTGGCAATGGGATCAACCCGACAACTATGGCAAGCCCTGACCAGCCCCATGCGCCTTGTGGAGGACGTGCCCACCGACGGACGGCTTCCCGTCCGCCGCCCCACGCAATCAGCAACGCGAACAGTCCCCAAAGTATGAGGGTCAGTGGCAACCAAGCCCAGACTTCCAGAACGGCTCCTGCCGCACGTGCCGTTACGTGGCCTATCGCGATGATAGCAAGTGGCGATATGAAAATGAGGCGCTGGCGCAACTTGTCTTCTGAGATGCTCATAGTGTACTGGCAACGCGTGACCTTGCGATTGTCATGCAGGCCGGGCGAACACTCATTCTCCGGCGGCGCCTGTCACCGGAGCGGCGGTACGTTTGTCCAAAACACCGCCTCCCGATGGCGATAATCTGCCTCGGTATTCACATTGTGAAACGCTTGCAGCGCCGCATCGACCTGCTGCAACGCGGCTGCGCTTACTTCGCACACGCGCAACTGGGAAGGCCAGCCCGTCATGCGCAATTGCCCGGCCGCAAGCGCGTGATGAGCGGCAGGCCTTGTCATAGACGGCGCATAGCGGCTGCAGCCGATCGTGCACGTGTGGAATGATCACCTCGAATCTGCTGCTCCGGGCCGTCAGACCCTGCGCCAGCTCGGGCAGCAACAGCGGCATGTCGCAAGCGCAGATAAAATTCTTCTGCGCGGGTGACTGCGTCAGTCCGGCATGCAAACCGCCCAGGCTGTTCTTGCCGGGAATGAGATCGTGGACAATGCGGCCGGCGGGCGAGGCAAGCTGGTGATCGGGCGTGGTGACGATCAGCACGTGCGCAAGAGTCTTCTGCAAGCGGGTGGCGAGCGCAGCCAAAATCGTGGTGCCCTGCCACGGCAACAGCGTCTTGTCGCCGCCCAACCGGCTGCTCTTGCCGCCGGCTAAAATGAGAGCCGCACCCTCGCTTTTCACCTTCTCTCCTCGACCGCCGGCTGTCAGCGCGTGGACTGCAATTCGACTTCTGCGAAGGTCACCGCGGGATCAGCGAGGATGAAGCAATAGGCGCGGGCTTGCTCGCCGAAGGTTTGCGCGAACGCGGGATCAGCGGCGGCATCGCCGATGTGCCACGACACCGTGCGGGACGGGAGAGAACTGCCGGTGTCCGAAGCTTCGGTGAGATAGCGCTCGCCGTTGGGAAACTCCAGCACGATGAACACGCGCGGCTCCGGCGCCCGTTTCCCTTCCGCGGTCATGAGCGCAGCCAGCCGTCCCCGGCGTTCTGGCTCCGGCACCGACAGCGGAAAATCGAAAGGGTTCACGCTGAGTGTTTGCCACGGGATCGCGACGCTGCCGGCCGCGGTCAGCTCATTGGCGGTTGGCGAGCGATAATATGCCACCCTCACCGGACTGATCATGAGCAGATATTTGCTGTGATCCTGCAGGAAGTCCAGCGACTTGATTTTGACCGCAGGATGGCGCCTGACTTCCTTGGGGCTGGCCACGGCCACGGCTGCCGAGTCACTCGCCGCCGGCGCGGGCACATGCCGGTCTCTCAGAATTCCCCCGGCCCCGAAAAGCAGCCAAAAGATGGCGCCACCCGCAACGAGTTTGAGCAGGATGTCCATGATCCCCTCCTGGAGGCCTGAGTCTGTCAAAAACTCGACAATGTGAGTTTACTTCTCCCGCTTCTCAGATTGGCATACTGGAAGCATCCTTTTCAGCATGCGGCACGGTCGTTGAGATGACCTCGACTCCTCAGTCGCTGGAAAAACCTCATCCTGAGTGACATCATTGGCGGGTGAATCCACCCAGCTAACATTGTCAAGCTCAATGTTGTCTGTCCACGAATGTTCCCCCGGCTCAGCCGTGGTTTCCCAAACCCCGCATGTCGTGGTGACGCACGCGATTCTGATGCAACGGCCAAGCCGTTGCAGGAACATGATTCACGCCATGTCCGCAATCACGGGACAGACACGAATCATCCGGATGGCGATCGCTGCGCGGAGTGACGCGCGCCGCAGGTTGTTTTGCATCGTGCCTTCCCTCCTCTCGCCGGGCTGTCGCCGGGGCGATTTGCCAACCGCGCCCTGGCTCCACAGATGATGCCGCCCGCCTGCGGGCCTGTTCATTCTAACTCACACTGGCGAGAGAAGCAAGGATAAATTCCGCTGCCAGCGACCGCAAGTCGCGCGGACTGCTTATCTGCCGCAAGCGAGACGCCAGCGTGACAATTTCCCCGCAAGTTTCCCGTTTGCCGACCGCACGGCCGGGAAAAACTCGTTGACATTCCTGATTTTTGTGCTACATTCCCAGCGTCGCCGATTGAGGAGGGTGCACATGAAGCAGAGATTCCACGATAGCAAAAAGTAAAGGCATGACATTCCGTTGTGCCTTTTTGCTTTTGGGAGTTGGGCGCCATGTCAAACCCACGCAAGCAAAACGAGCCGGTGGCCGGCGGTGACATCAGACCGGCGGCAGTGGCGGGCATGTTCTATCCGGAGGACCCGCAAGTGCTCAGCCGCGTCGTGCGCGACCTGCTGGCGCAGGCACAGCTCGAATCCTCGCCCGGCCGTTTTGTCGCCGGCATCGCACCGCACGCCGGCTATCGTTACTCCGGACCGGTGGCCGCCCACACCTATGCCCTGCTGCGCCGCCAGCCTCCGGCAACAGTTGCCATCATCGCGCCCAGCCATTGGGAGTATTTTCCATTCGTTTCCGTCTTTTCCGGCAGTGCCTATCGCACGCCACTTGGCGAGGTGCCGGTGGCGGCCGCGCTCGCCGAACAGCTCATTCAAAAGAACGAGAACTTCAGCGCAACCTGGAACGGCCATCGCGTCGAGGCCGGGGGCGGCGAACATGCCATCGAAGTGCAACTGCCGTTTCTGCAGCTCGTCGCACCGGCAAGCACGATTCTGCCGATCGTGATGGGCGAACAATCCTGGGACCTGTGCGAGGCCCTGGGGCAGGCGCTGGCGGAATTGGCGGCACGGACCGAGCTGGCCATCATCGCCAGCTCGGATCTTTCCCACTATCACAGCGATGCCGAAGCGCGCCGCCGCGACGGCTATTTCATCGAGCTGCTGGAGGCGGGCGAGCCGGAGCCGCTGTTCCAGGCCCTGCAACGACGCACCTGCGAAGCCTGTGGCGCCGGCCCGATCGTGGCCGCGCTGCTTGCCGCGCGCCGGCTGGGCGCTGATCAGGTGCGCGTGTTGCGCTATCAAAACTCCGGCGATACCAGCGGCGACTACAGCCGCGTCGTCGGCTATGTTTCCGCCGCCTTCGAAACAATGCCGTAACCGCCCGCGGTTCTGCCGCAGGCCAGAGAGGTCGAGCCATGCTCTCCGACCGGCAAAAGGCCATTTTGCTGCAACTCGCGCGCGATGCCATCCGGGCCAAACTCTGCGGTGAGCCTGACCTCACCCCGCCCGGCACAGCGGACGCCGAATTGGCCCAGACGCGCGCCGGTGTATTCATCAGCCTGCACGTCGGCGATGAGTTGCGCGGCTGCATCGGCAGCATCGAGCACAGCCGGCCGCTGCTGGAATCCGTGTGCGCCATGGCGGTCGCCGCGTCCTGCAACGACCCGCGCTTCGAGCCGCTGCGCCTGGAGGAACTGCCCCGCACCCGCATCGAAATCTCTGTGATCACCCCGCTGCAACCGCTGCGCAGCCTGCAAGATCTGCAAATCGGCAAACACGGCGTGATGATCCGCCTTGGCAAACGCCACGGCCTGCTGCTGCCGCAAGTGGCCTCGCAACGCCATTGGGATGCCGCCACGTTCATGCGCCACGTTTGCCGCAAAGCCGGCCTGCCGGAAGAAGCCTGGCAGGATCCCAAAGCCGAGCTGCTCTATTTCAGCGCCGAAGTCTTCTCGGATCAGCCGTGATCGTCACGCCAACCACAAAACCGGCGGCTGCGTGCCCGCCACCCAATCGCTGCTGACATGACCCACCGCATTCGCACCCGGCTGGACTGGCTCGCCCGCGAGGAACAATGGCTCGCGCCTTATGCCTGCCGCAATCGCGACGCCCACGCCACCCGCCGCCACCCCGAACCCGAGCACACCTATCGCGTCGCGTTCCAGCGCGACCGCGACCGCCTGGTGCATGCCCGCGCTTTTCGCCGGCTGAAACACAAACGCCAGGTTTTTCTCATCACCGAAGGCGATCACTTTCGCACCCGCATGACACACACCCTGGAGGTCGCGCAAATCTCACGCACCCTGGCACGCGCCCTGGGCTTGAATGAGGATCTGGTCGAGGCCATTGCCCTCGGCCATGATCTCGGCCACACCCCCTTCGGCCATCTTGGCGAAAGAGTGCTGGATGAGATCCTGCAGGGCCGGGATGCGTTGGAGGGCGACATGACGCCGCGTGCGGCCGGCGGCTTCAAGCACAATTATCAATCCCTGCGGGTGGTGGATTGGCTCGAACAAAAATACACATTCCCCGGTCTCAATCTTACCGCCGCGGTGCGCGAAGGCATTCTCAAGCACACTCGCTTGAAACGCGGCCAATATCACTATCCCGATTTTGATCCCACCGGTCTGGCGTTCGAGCAGGACACCGCCAGCACGCTCGAGGGCCAGGTGGTGGCGGTGGCCGACGAAGTGGCGCAGCGCACGCATGACTTCGAAGACGGCTTGCGCGCCGAACTGGTTGCCCTCGATGAAATCGCGGAGCTCGAGCTGGTGCAGCTCGTGCACCAGCAGGGCGGCCTGGCGCAACTGCGTCACAATCATTATCTCTATTGCAACCGCCTGATTCACGGCCTGGTCGATCTGCTGGTCACGGATTTGATCGAAGAAAGCCTGCGGCGGGTGCAAGCCTTTGAGCAGCGCGAGCGCCGCTGCCATCACTTTACGGAGGAGATCATCGGCTTCAGCGCAACCGTCGACCTCATGCAGCGCGAACTCAACAAGTTCATTTATCAACGCATCATCTTCCGGCCGGAAGTGCGTCATGCCGATGAAGACGCACGCCAGGTGTTGCGCACGCTGTTTCGCCTGTACCGCGCCGATGCCAGCCTGCTGCCGCCCTCGGCGCAACTGGTGGCCGCGCCGCCGAGCCTCGAACCCGAAGATCGCCTGCGTCTGATTGCGGATTTCATCGCCGGCATGACCGACAATTTTGCCATTGCCGAATTTCAGCGGCTGCGCCGCCTGGGGCTGTCTGTGCCGGAGGTCGATTTGCAGCAATTGAGTCCCGGCCGGCGCCTCATGGCGGCCGAAAGTCCCACGCGCTGACCAGCAGGGAATCCGATGGAAGTTGTCTTTCGCGACGTTTCATTTGCCTACGAGCGCTTTGGAGAAAATGGCGCCGCGCCGCATTTTGCCCTGCGGCATCTGCATTTCAAGATTGGCGCAGCCGAGTCGCTGGCGATCGTGGGCAGATCCGGCTCGGGCAAGACCACGCTCATGCAAATGTTCAACGGTTTGCTCAAGCCCACTGCCGGCCAGATTTTGGTGGACGGCGCCGACATTCATGGCCGCGGCTATGATCTGGCGGCGCTGCGCGTGCGCATCGGCCTGGCTTTCCAATTTCCCGAGGCGCAGCTTTTCGGCATGACGGTCGCGGAAGACATCGGCTTCGGGCCGCGGCAACAAAAGCTGGCTGCGCCCGAAGTGCTGGCGGCCACGCAGTCCGGCCTGGCGCAAGTCGGCTTGCCGCAGGATTTCCTGCCGCGCCATCCCATGACCTTGAGCGAAGGCGAAAAACGCCGCGTCGCGCTTGCCGGCATTCTGGCGATGAATCCCGAGTTGCTCATTCTCGATGAACCCACGGCCAGCCTGGATGCCGCGGGCGTGCGGGAAGTGATGCGCCTCTTGCGGCAATGGCACCGCCGCGGCAAGACCGTCGTGATCGTGAGCCACGACATGGATCTGGTGGCGGCGCTGGCTGAGCGCGTGTTGGTCTTGCATGCCGGTGAGATCATTTTCGATGGCCCGCCGGCCGAGCTGTGGCAAGGCCACGGCAGCGCGCCGCCTGCCTCGCATGCGGCAGCAGGGCTGCTGGCGCGCGCAGGCTTGCCGCTGCCGCGTGCCGAGCGCGTCCGCCGACTGCTGCATCAGAAAGGACTGGAGCTGCCGCCGGAACTCCTGGCCGGCGAATAGCTCCACCAGGACACATTCGAACTTATTGCCCACGAAATACACGAAAAGACGCAGAAATCCCTTTCCGCGTCTTTCGCGGGTCTGGCTGGCCCAACCGTAATCTGTCCGAGTAGGAACAGGGTGGCCGCTGGGGCTGGGATGCCATGACTGCCGCGAGCAAGCAGGGGAAAATGTCATCCTGAAAGGATCCTGTCAGGACACTGGTACAACGCCGACTGCCTCAAGGATCAGGTGAAGACACCGTCACAACGCCGCGAGCCTCATCCAATTTTCCCGAATGAAAGTCAATTGAACCTGTTGGCTGAGTCGTTTTCAAACCGCTACGAATGCGATCGAGAGAAAACCGAAAGGAACCCCATGAAACGTTTCACCGCGATTGGCATTTTCCTCCTGCTCACCTCCACCACCGGGGCGCAGACGTTTGACCGCCTGTTTCACAACCGCACTTTGCGGGTGGATTTCCATCACACCGGCACCAAAGGCCAGGAATCCCTTGCCCTGGATCAATGCTATGAAGAAGGCGAATGGGCGGGCAGCCGGCACAACTTGATCGACAATCTCAACCGCGGCGAGTATCAAGCGCGGGTGTATGACGTCGCCACCGCGACGCTGATCTTCTCCCATGGCTATTCCACCATTTTCAATGAGTGGCAGACGACCGGCGCAGCCGCGCAGGGCCAGTGGCGCACCTTTCACGAGAGCGTGCTGCTGCCGCTGCCGAAAGGCAAGATCCAGTTCACCATTTGCCGCCGCGACAAACAGATGAACTTCCGCGAGATTTTTTCGAGCGTGATCGATCCCAACGCGCCCACCCAGATCAACCGCAGCCGGCGCGCGCCGAAATTCAAAGCCACGCCGCTGCTGCAAAACGGGCCGGCGAGCGCCAAGGTCGATCTTGTCATCCTGGGCGACGGCTACAGCGCCGCCGACCTGGAGAAATTCCGCAAGGATGCCCGGCATTTCAACGAGCTCATGTTTGCCACCTCGCCTTTCAAAGAGCGCCGGCAGGATTTCAACGTCTGGATGATTGAAGTAATCTCGGAGGAATCCGGCATTTCCAAGCCCGATGCGAATGTTTGGAAAAACAGCGCGCTCGGCACCGCTTACAACACCTTTGGCTCGGCGCGTTACGTGCTCACCGAAGCGAACAAAACCCTGCGCGACCTCGCCGGCCAGGTGCCTTATGATTTCATCAACATTTTGGTGAATGACAATCGCTACGGCGGCGGCGGCATCTATCGATTATACACCACCACCTTCACAACTTCCGATCAGCCCGGCCAGGAATGGCAGCGCGATTACGTCTATGTGCATGAGTTCGGCCACTCCTTTGCAGGCTTGGGCGACGAGTACTACAGCTCGCAGATTTCGTACGAGGAGTTCTATTCCAAGGAGGTCGAGCCGTGGGAGCCGAATGTGACGGCGTTGCTGGACCAGGCCAACTTGAAATGGAAGGCGTTCGTGCTGCCCGGCACGCCGCTGCCCACGCCGTGGGAAAAAGCGGAATATGACAGCCTGGCCGCCGTACGCGCCAAGCTCGATCGTCTCGCGCCGGACTATTATGCCAGGCGCGAACCGCTGATCAAGCGCCAGGAGGAGATCTTGAAAAACGCGAAGTATGCCGGCAAAGTCGGCGCGTTCGAGGGCGCCGGTTACGAAGCGCGCGGCCTCTATCGCCCGAGCGTGGATTGCCGCATGTTCTCCTTGAGCCTGGTGGATTTTGATCCGGTCTGCCGTGCTGCCATCGAACAGGTGATTGACTTTTACACCAGGCCCGCGGCGCACTAGCGGTCTGTTACCTTGAAATGTACAGCCATCATCCCTGTCATCCTGTAAGGATCTTGCAAAGCTTTGAGCACAGTGCCAGGTGTCTCGCAAGATTCCTTCTGAATGATACTCGGAATCACTCATACAAATCAGTGTAACAGAGCACTAGGGGCGTTGCAGCCCGGGCGCCGGGAGAAACCGGCGCCCGGGAAAGCCGCACAGACGGTGAGATCATGGACACATTGTCATTGAGCTGAGCATTCAAGCGAGGTTACCCCGCGCCAGGCGCCTCGCGTCGATGCAACCTTTGAAGTTTGGCGTCATGTATTTCCACACGATTCGGCGATTCAAAGACGGGGAAACGGTGAAGGTTTTTCCCGCAAGCTCCCGCTAAATATTCGGGCAGTCGCGTTTCGCAAGCTATGACTTGGGTGTACAGACAGCCTGGCTCGGATCCGGCGCGTCAAGCATGAAATTCAGTTCGATGATACCTCCGACGTCCTGTATACGATCAAAGTGAGCGCAAACTCGCTAAACTGTACGTGCTGCTGTCAGCGGAGCAACAGTACAATGACGTGCGAGAAAGATCTGATGAATCCACAAGACATTCTGGCCAAATTGAGAGAATTGAAACCCACCATCACTGCACGCTTTAGTGAAGGAAATCGGTCTGTTTGGCTCTTTTGCTCGAGGAGAACAGGGATCGAGCAGTGATACAGATCTCTTGACAGAGTTTGAAGACAGCGCGGACTTGTTCGATTTGATGGGATTGTCATTGTTTTTGGAAGAGGTTTTCCAGCGGCGTGTAGACGTCGTTCCCAAACGAGTCCTGCGCAGGACTGCGAGAAGACGTCTTGCATCAGGTTGTGACCATATGAGAGACTAGACCGTGTACGTGAACTGACAGCGATAGAGAGCATCGAAGGCTTCATCGCAGGAATGGATCTGGATTCATTCCAAGCTGCTGACAAGACGACCAGTGCTGTCATGCGAAAGCGCGAAATCATGGGGGAGGCAGTGAAACAGATTCCTGCTGAGATACGCCAAACGTATCCTCAAATCCCATGGAGAGAAATGGCAGGCACGAGGGACAAGCTTATCCACTTTTGCTTCGGCGCAGATTATCATCTCGTTTGGAGGTGATTACAGAACGACTGCCACAGGTCAAACAAGAGATTCAGAGAGCCTTACAGGAGGCGGACGAGGCGGGCCCGACGGGGCTACTCTCCCCCCTCCCGCACCACCGGACAGGCAGGTCGCGCTTCCGGAGAAGCACCCAGGATTCACTGGCTGCCAAGCCCCGGGCTGTAAGCTTTCAGCGGCCGGAGGACAGAAGGTGTCTAAGCTCCTCGCACAAGCGGCCCAGCCCACCGGCTGCCTGCCCGGCATGTCGCTCCGCCTTTCTGTTCCGGCCGGCGTCCAGCGATTTCTCTGAGACAGGGGTAGCGCAGAAATCATTCATGCTGCCGGCGGACGTCTGCGCCACGTTTGCACCCCTTTTTTCTAATGGAGCGAGATCCTGCCCCAAAATTTCTCCTTGACTTGTGGGGGCTTTTTTTGTATCATATCCCCGACCAAAAAAGTCGGATTTCAACAAAAGGCCCATGCTGAAGCTATCACGCAAAGCCGAGTATGCCATCATTGCACTGAAGCACATGCTCAATCGTGAAGCTGAGCATTTGTGCACGGCCAAGGAGATTGCGGAGCGTTACCGCATTTCCGACGAGTTGATGGCCAAAATCCTGCAAAAGATGACCAAGTCCGGCATTCTGACGAGCACGCAGGGCGTGCGCGGCGGTTACATGCTGAGCCGGCCGGCGAACAAGATCACGGTCGCCGATATCGTGGAATGCATCGATGGGCCGCTGGGCATCGTGGAATGCGCCACCGACAGCGGAGATTGCCGCTGCGTGCAATACAGCGAGGGCGTCTGCAATATCAGCGACCCTTTCATGAGGATTCAAATCGAGTTCAAAAACTTTCTCAACGGCATTTCGCTGGCTGACTTGAACCAGCCCGCCAGCCCGGCCGGCAGAGTGTACCAAATCCGTGTTTGAAATCGGAAGAACGTTCTTCCCAACCGTACCCAAGGAGGTTTGCCGTGGTTACCCTCACCCCCCGAGCAGCGTCGGAAGTCAAGAAGATCATCGCACAAGAAACGCAGGAGCACGGCGCGGAGCTGTCTTTGCGCGTGGGCGTGCAAGGCGGCGGCTGTTCCGGTTTGTCTTATTTTCTCACGCTGGATAATCAGGCGCGTGAAGACGACGAGGTGATCGAGTCCAATGGTGTGCGCATTCTGCTGGATTCGAAGAGCGCGCTGTATCTGGAAGGCACCACCGTGGACTACACCGACGGCCTGCAAGGGTCGGGCTTCACCTTTGCGAATCCCAACGCACACCGCACCTGCGGCTGCGGCCATTCGTTCCAGGCCTGAGGCCGGGGCGCGTACGCCGGTTGAACTCCCTGCTGAACGCGCAGGCAACCCGGATTCAATCCGCCGCCTGCGCGTCGCGGGCACTGTGTCACCAATTCGAGAAATCATGTCATGAGCACCGAGATTTCGACCATTGAAAAGCTGACGAAGAGCGAATACAAATATGGCTTCTACACGGATATCGAGACCGACCTCGCTCCCAAAGGCTTGAATGAAGACATCATCCGCCTGATCTCCCACAAGAAAAACGAGCCGGAGTTCATGCTGGGATGGCGGCTGAAAGCGTTTCGCCAGTGGCAGAAGATGAAAGAGCCGCGCTGGCCCAACGTGCATTACCCGCCGATCAATTATCAAGACATCATCTATTATGCTGCGCCCAAAGCGCGCAAGCAGCTCAGCAGCATGGATGAAGTCGATCCCAAGCTGCGCGAGACCTTTGAAAAGCTCGGCATCTCGCTGGAGGAGCAAAAGCTGCTCGCCGGCGTGGCGGTCGATGCGGTGATGGACAGCGTGTCGGTCGCCACCACCTTCAAAAAGGAGCTGGCGAAGCTCGGCATCATCTTTTGCTCGTTCTCAGAGGCGGTGCAGCATCACCCCGAGCTGGTGCAAAAATACCTCGGCTCGGTGGTGCCGTATACCGACAACTTCTTTGCAGCCTTGAATTCCGCGGTGTTCAGCGACGGCTCCTTCTGTTTCGTGCCCAGGGGCGTGCGCTGCCCGATGGAACTGTCGACCTATTTTCGCATCAACACTGCCAACACCGGCCAGTTCGAGCGCACGCTGATCATCGCCGAAGAGGGTGCCTACGTCAGCTATCTCGAGGGCTGCACTGCGCCGATGCGCGATGAGAATCAACTGCACGCCGCGGTGGTGGAACTGGTGGCGCACAAGAACGCGACGATCAAGTATTCCACCGTGCAAAACTGGTATCCCGGCGATGCCGAAGGCAAGGGCGGCATTTACAACTTCGTCACCAAGCGCGGCATCTGTTTGGAAGAGAACGCCAAGATCTCCTGGACGCAGGTGGAAACCGGCTCGGCGATCACCTGGAAATATCCCAGCGTGATTTTGAAAGGCGACAACTCGGTGGGCGAGTTTTATTCCGTGGCGGTGACCAACAACCGCCAGCAGGCGGACACCGGCACGAAGATGATTCATCTTGGCAGGAACACGCGCAGCACCATCGTGTCCAAAGGCATCTCCGCCGGCCGCAGCAACAACTCCTATCGCGGCCTGGTGCGGGTCGGCCCGAAAGCGGAAAACGCACGCAACTTCTCGCAGTGCGATTCGCTGCTCATCGGCGACCAGTGCGGGGCACACACCTTCCCCTATCTCGAAGTCGCCAACAAAACCGCGAAAATCGAGCATGAGGCCACCACGTCCAAGATCGGCGAAGATCAGTTGTTTTACTGTCACCAGCGCGGCATCTCGATGGAAAACGCGGTGGCACTGATCGTCAACGGCTACTGCAAGGAAGTGTTCAAAGAGCTGCCGATGGAGTTTGCTGTGGAGGCGCAGAAGCTGCTGGCCATCAGCCTGGAAGGCAGCGTGGGATAATTTGTGTCCGTCCGCGGCTGTTTCAACCTCGACTGGACCGGGGTTTCCAAAACCGCGAAGCTTTGCGAGACGCTGAAGTTTTAGATGCAACGGCCACGCCGTTGCAGGAGCACTTTTGACAGGGGCCGGCGGGCGCGGCAGGGTACCGTTGCGCAGAATCTGCCGGCTGGCATATGAAGGTGGACAATCACAAGACTAGCAAGCAGGGACGTGAAAGCATGTTGAGCATCAAAGGTTTGGAAGTTTCCGTCAATGGCAGCAAGATTTTGCGCGGCCTGGATCTCGAAGTGAAGGCCGGCGAAGTGCATGCGATCATGGGGCCGAACGGCTCCGGCAAGAGCACGCTCGCGAATGTGCTGGCCGGGCGCGAAGGGTATGACATCGACGCCGGTGAAGTCATTTACAAGGGGAAGGACCTGCTCGCCCTGGCGCCGGAAGAGCGCGCGCGCGAAGGCGTGTTCCTGGCGTTTCAGTATCCCGTGGAGATTCCCGGGGTGAGCATGGCGAATTTTCTGAAAACCGCACTCAACGACATCCGGGAATACCGCGGGCTGCCGCCGGTCGATGCGATGGAATTCCTCAACACGATGAAGGCGAAGATGCGGTTGGTGCATATCGATGAAAAACTGCTCAGCCGCGCTGTCAACGAGGGTTTTTCCGGCGGCGAAAAGAAGCGCAACGAAATTTTCCAAATGGCGATGCTGGAGCCCTCTCTCGCCATTCTCGACGAAACCGACTCCGGCCTGGATATCGACGCGCTGCGCGTGGTTGCCAACGGCGTCAACAAGCTGCGCAGCAAGGACAATGCGATCGTGGTGGTGACGCACTACCAACGCCTGTTGAACTACATCGTCCCGGATTTCGTGCACGTGCTGGTGCAGGGCCGCATCGCGGAATCGGGCAACAAAGAGCTGGCGCTCAAACTCGAAGAGCACGGCTACGACTGGGTGCGGGACGAAATGCTGGAGAACGAGGCTGCCTGAGGCCGGCACCATCACCGGGCGCCGCCGGCGGTGAAATCACAGCGGCGGCAGGCACCGCACGCTGCGCGTGCCGGGAAACTCTTGACAGGTTGATCAACATGGAATCCAAAACGTTGCAATATACTGATGCCAAGGCGTGGTATCTCTCCTACTTCGATTTTTTTGAAAGCAAGCTGAACGGCGGCGCCGCGCTGCCTTTTCATCAAACGCGGCGTGAGGCCATGGCGCATTTCGCCGAACTGGGCTTTCCCACCACGCGCCACGAGGAATGGAAGTACACGAATCTCGCGCCTCTGCTCGAGCACACCTTCAATCTCATCACCGAGCCGGTCAGCGTGACGCCGGCGCAGGTGGCGGCCTGGGAGATTCCAGAAGGCAGGCACAACCTGCTGGTGTTTGTGAACGGTCGCTTCCTGCCGGAGCGCTCGCGCCTGGTGTCACAGGCAAAGGGATTGGTGATCGAGAGTCTCGCACACGCCTTGCGGCGCGATCCCGGCCTGGCCGGCGAGCATCTCGCCCAATACGCCAACTATGAACAAGAGCCTTTCATCGCTCTCAACACCGCCTTTGCCCATGACGGGGCGTTTGTGAAAGTGCCGCGCCGCCTGGCACTGGCCGAGCCGATTCACCTGCTCTACCTCTCCGCCGGCGAGGGCAGCAACTCGTTTGTCGCGCATCCGCGCAACCTGATTTTGGTCGGTGAGGGCAGCCAGGTCGAGATCGTTGAAAGTTACGGCAGCCTCGGCAACAGCGTCTACTTCAACAACATCGTCACGGAAATCGTGGTGGGCAGCAAAGCGATCGTCGAACACGTGCGCCTGCAGAACGAAGGCCGCCAGGCCTTCCATCTCGCGACGCGCGAAGTGCAGTTGGCGCGCGACAGCGTCTACACCTCGGTCAGCATCGATCTCGGCGGCCGGCTGGTGCGCAACAATATCAACGTCCGGCTGCGCGAGGAGCATGGTGAGGGCAACCTCTATGGTTTTTATCACGGCGCGGGCGAGCAGTTGATCGACAACCACACGTTCATCGACCACCAGATGCCGAACTGTCCGAGCAACGAGCATTACAAGGGCATTCTGACGGACAAGGCCCACGGCGTGTTCAACGGCAAAGTGATGGTGCACAAGGATGCGCAGAAGACCAACGCTTATCAGCAAAACCAGTGTCTGCTGCTCTCCAATGAGGCCGTGATCGACACCAAACCGCAGTTGGAGATTTTCGCGGACGATGTGAAGTGCAGCCACGGCGCGAGCGTCGGCCAGCTCGATGAAGACGCCGTCTTCTATCTGCGCAGCCGCGGCATCGGCGCCGAGGAGGCGCAATCGCTGCTGCGCTTTGCCTACGCCAGTGAAATCCTCAATCGCATCAAATCCGACCCGGTGCGGGCGCATGCCGAGAATTTGGTGAATGCCTGCCTGCGCACCGATCAAAGCATGTGAGCATGGCATGGCCGCTTTCGTTCCGGAAGCCAGTCTCAATCCGCCGTCAACCGCCGCCCGCCTGGAGGTGGAACGGATTCGCCGCGATTTTCCCATATTGCAGAGCGAAGTGCGCGGCAAGCCGCTGGTCTATCTCGACAACGCCGCCACCTCGCAGAAACCGCAGGCGGTGATTGACGCGCTGGTGCACTATTACCGGGCGCAAAACGCCAATGTGCACCGCGGAGTCTACTACCTGAGTGAGGCCGCCACCCTGGCCTACGAAGGCAGCCGCGAAACCGTGCGCCGCTTTCTGCACGCCGCGACGACGCGCGAGATCATTTTTGTGCGCGGCGCCACCGAAGGCATCAATCTCGTGGCGCACAGTTACGGCCGGCGGCACCTGCGGCCGGGCGATGAAATCATTATCACCGCGATGGAGCACCACTCCAACATCGTGCCGTGGCAACTGTTGTGCGAGGAAACCGGGGCAAAGCTGCGTGTCATCCCCATCAATTCCGCCGGCGAGTGGATTTGGGAGGAAGCGGTCAAGCTGTTCAATCCCAAAACCAAATTCGTCGCGTGCGTGCACGTCTCCAACTCATTGGGCACCATCAACCCGGTCGCGCGCTTGATCCAACTGGCGCATGAGTGGAAGGCACCGGTGCTCGTGGATGGCGCGCAGGCGGTGCCGCATCAAGCGGTGGACGTCGCCGCCCTCGATTGCGATTTCTATACCTTCTCCGGCCACAAGGCGTTCGGGCCGACCGGCATTGGCGTGCTTTACGGCAAGGAGGCCGTGCTGGAAAAAATGGCGCCCTACCAGGGCGGCGGCGACATGATCAAGTCCGTCACCTTTGCCAGGACGACTTACAATGATTTGCCCTATCGCTTCGAAGCCGGCACGCCGGACATCGCCGGCGCGGTGGGGCTGGCCAGGGCGCTGGAGTATCTCACCAGCCTCGGCTACGATAAAATCGCCGCGCATGAGCACGAGCTGCTGGAATATGCCACCGCCGCCCTGGCCACCATCAAGCCGCTGCGCGTGATCGGCACGGCACGTGCAAAGGCGAGTGTGGTGTCGTTCGTGCTCGACGGGGTTCATCCCCACGATGTCGGCACCATTCTCGACCGCGACGGCATCGCCATTCGCACCGGCCATCACTGCACCCAGCCGGTCATGGAGTTTTTCAACATTCCGGCGACCTCGCGCGCCTCATTCGCCTTTTACAACACGAAGGCCGAAATCGACGTCCTGGTGGAGGGCCTGCACAAAGTGATCAAGCTTATGACCGCCTGAGCGACGGCTCCGCCCGCCGCCACGACCCGACGAGGAACAGCCATGGACGAGCTTCGCGAACTTTATCAACAAGTCATTCTCGACCACAACAAAAGCCCGCGCAACTTCGGCGAACTGGCGCAGGCCAACCACGCCGCGGAGGGTTACAATCCCCTGTGCGGCGACCGCATCCATCTGTTTCTCATCGTCACAGACGGCGTGATTCAGGACATCCGCTTCACCGGCCAGGGCTGCGCGATCTCCAAGGCCTCGGCCTCGATCATGACTTCGCTGGTAAAGGGAAAATCCACGGCGGAAGCGCAGGAGCTGTTCAACAAGTTTCTGCAGCTCATCACCAGCGATCCGACTCGCCCAGTTGATCTTTCCGGCTTTGACCGGCTGGCCGTGTTTGCGGGCGTGCGGGAGTTTCCGCTGCGCGTCAAGTGCGCCAGCCTGGCCTGGCACACGCTGATGTCCGCGCTCGCCGACCGCGGGGCGGTGGTCACCACGGAATAACCGCGAAAAATCTCACCATGAACAACGGCAACGACAAAGCCCGGCTGCGGGAAGAGATCATCAAGGTTCTCGAAACCTGCTACGATCCCGAAATTCCGGTGAATATTTATCAACTGGGCTTGATCTACAACATTGAGATCAATGATGCGCACGAGGTCGATATCCAAATGACGCTGACGTCGCCGATGTGCCCGGTGGCCGGCTCTCTTCCGCCTGACGTCGAAAACAAAGTGAAAGCCATTCCCGGCGTGCGCGACGCGCGCGTGCAGGTGGTATGGGAACCGCAGTGGCATCCCGGCATGATGAGCGAAGTCGCAAAGTTCGAGTTGGGCTTTCTGTGAGCCCGGCTCAGGCTTCGCATCCTTCCGCACGATTATTTCCCCCGATTTTTCCCTCCCGCTTTCTTCTTTTCAGATCGCAATGACAGGTTGTGCCTTCGCAGAGGCAGAGCCAGACAAGGATTACATCAGTAATTTGTCAGGCCGCTGCAAATCCGCGGTGCCCAAACGATTTCATTCGACAAGATATTGAGAATCGCGTGGCGTTGTCTCCGAATCTGGGCAAACGCCATGCAGGAGGAGGAGGACTGGGCTGAAGCAGCCGTTCACAGCAGCGGCGCGAGGCTTGGCGAGCCGGTGGAATCTGAAGCCCTGGACGCGGCGCGAAAAGGTTCGAGCAAAACCCGGCCACCCTCTCACCACAATGCCTTCGCCGGCCAGGCTTCTGGAATGGCATGGCACCTCGAAAGATCCGGCACTCTAAATCTGCAAGCGATTCCCGAAATGATACAGGCGCAGAAACTCCAGCGGCTTCGCCAGCGGCGGCGAGATTTGTGAGAGGAGCGTAATGGGCGACAGGCCGATGCCCACGAAGTATTGCGGCGTGACTTGCGGCCGGAACGGACGGCGCACGCCGTAACCGAATCCGAGATGGAGCGGCAGGCCGAATTTGCGGTTGAGATCGTAGGTGAGCCAGTGCGTCATGCGCTCGTAGCGTTTCACCGTCTTGTGGCGAAAGGGATCAGCCGGGGTGAGATAGCTGAAGCGCAGATCAAAATCCTGCAGAAACCCCACGCGCGCTTTCGCCAGCGCGAAGCCGATGCCGCCAAAGTTGGCAACGAGATCAGAATAGCTGGCTTCATCATGCAGGCGGCGGCCATCGACATACTCGAGCGCGGTCATCACCAGCGCCGCCGTGCCGGCGCCAATCCAATCAGCGGTGGCCGGCGGCACGCCCGCCCAGTTGTAAATGCCTGACACCGCCTGGGTGATGCGATAGCTGCCTTGAAAATGCAGCAGCTCATCGAAGACCAGCGTGTGATCCTTGGTCAAATCGTTGCCGATTTTGAACGGCTGGCCGACGCGGCCAAACAGGCCGTTGTATTTCACAAAACCATAGCCGCCGAGGCCCAGCGTGGCGGTTTGCACCAAAGCCAGCCGCTCCCAGCGAATGTTCGAGCCGGCACCGGTCAATTCGCGCTGGGGCGAAAACGCCGGTTCGCGCAAGCGCTGCGTGCGCGGTTGCAGCAAAAGCTGGTGCGCGCGCGCGGGAGCCGCGGGCTGGCTGCGCGGTTGCGTGAGCGCTGCTGGAATTCTGAGATCCAGTGTGAATCGGCGCGGCTGCTCAGGCAATCCGGTGGCGGGTGCGGCGGGCGCGAGTGTGGGCGCTTGGGTGGCAGAAGGGATTGGCGGCGTAACCGTGGGCGCGGTTGCAATTGGAAGAGTGGCAGGCGGCGGCTGCGGCCCCGGTAACTCGTGAATGCTGGCCACCAGCAGCATGAGCCACAACAACACCAAACGCTGCGCCGGTAAACCGCAGCGCCGCGTCTGCACCGGCTGGGGGCGCGCTGGCCGCGAGGGAATGGCGGAAAGTACACGAAGGCTGCGATTGCCGCCCGGCGGCTGCGGACTCGCCACGGCTGCCCGCGCGCTGCGCCGCGAGTGCCGGCGGGAAACACGTTGGCGCCGCCGCGCGTGGCGCTTCTTTCTTCGGGGAGAATGGACTGCGGAATTGCTGGACATGTTGGGCAGCAAGCAGCTAGCGATTGGTGCGGGCGGCAAAATGAATTCGTTTCGGTATGGGAGGTGATCAAAACGGAGGTGATCAGACTGCGGTTGCCCCACAACACAAGAACTGCGGCAAATATAGACAGGCGTCACTCAAATGCAAGACTTTCTTTGGGAGAAAAATGCCGCGGGAGGGCGGTTAATCTGCAACCACAAAATTGTAAGTAGGTCAAATGTGCACACCCAACGCTTTCATCTTTTTGTAGAGATGGCTGCGTTCCAGGCCCAGCAATTGAGCGGCGCGCGTGACATTGCCTTCGACCGATTGCAGGCAGGCCAGGATGTAATCGCGCTCGGCCTGCTTGCCGACATCCTCTTCAACTCGAGCTTCGTCTCCGA
>JBBIKM010000005.1:63322-70347 GCA_037445455.1 bacterium
GCTTGCGTACCTCCTCCAGCGAGGTGCCGAGCGGCACCGCCGGCCGCGGTCCGCTGTGCGGCGTTTGCAGCGTGAGCGGCAAATCTGCCGGCGTGATGGTCTCGTGCGGCGTCATGATCACCAGCCGCTCGATCGCATTCTTCAGTTCGCGGATGTTGCCGGGCCAGGCATATTGTGTGAGTTTGGCGACGGCCTCCGGCGCGACGTGCTTGAGTTTGAAACCATTCTCCTGGCAGAAGCGCGCGACAAAATGCGCAATCAGCAGGGGGATGTCCTCCCGCCGTTCGCGTAGCGGCGGCAGCAGCAATGGCACCACGTTCAAGCGATACCACAAATCCTCACGAAACCGGCCGCGCCGTACTTCCTCGTCGAGATTCTTGTTGGTGGCGGCAATCACCCGCACGTCAACACGCCGCGTTTGAGAGCCGCCCACCCGCTCGAATTCCCCCTCCTGCAGAACCCGCAACACCTTGGCCTGCACGTTCAGGCTCATGTCGCCCACTTCATCGAGGAACAAGGTGCCGTGATCGGCGAGTTCGAATTTGCCCTCGCGCGGCGTCGTGGCCCCGGTGAAGGCGCCCTTCTCATGGCCGAACAATTCGCTCTCAATCAAATCCTCGGGGATCGCCGCGCAATTGACTTTGATAAAGGCGGCGCGGCTGCGCTCACTCGCTTCGTGAATGGCGCGCGCGGCCAGTTCCTTGCCGGTGCCGCTCTCCCCCAGAATGAGCACGCGCGTGGTGGTCGGCGCCACCCGCGCAATTTGTTCACGCACGCGCTGCAGGGCGGGACTGTCGCCCAACATGGCGAAGCCGGCAGCAAGCTCGCGGCGCAAGCGCGCATTCTCTTCGGCGAGGCGGTGCTGCGCCAGCGCGTTTTTGACCGTGAGCAACAGCTTCTCCTTCGCGATGGGCTTTTCGATGAAATCATACGCGCCCGCGCGCGTGGCGGCCACCGCATTGGGAATCGTGGCGTTGCCGGAAATCATCACCACCACCGGCCGGTGCGGCAGGTCCTTGAGGGCGTGCAGGAACTGCAGGCCGTCGGTCTCCGGCATGACGAGGTCGAGCAGCATGAGATCGAACGGCCGTTCGGCCAGATGCTTCTCCGCTTCGGCGGCCGAGGCCGCCAGCGTGACGCCATAGCCGGCGCTCTGCAGAATTATCTCGAGAGAGCGGCGCAGATTGGGCTCATCATCGACAACAAGCAGGTGTGCGGCACTCATGATTGCAGGCTCGCATCCATTGGTCTCATTCAAAACACGCGGAACCCCAGGGCCGGCCACACGAGATAGACCGAGAGGTTGAAAACGATCCATCCCGCGAGATTGAGCACCAGGCCGGTGCGAAAGGTGTCGCGCATGCTCAGGAATCCCGAAGAAAAGGCGATGGCGGTGGCGGGCGTGCCCATGGGCAGCATGAAGGCCAGCCCGCTGGGAATGGCGACCACCATGGTCATCACGCGCGGATCGATGCCGAGATCACGCCCCATGCTCATGGCCACCGGCATAAACAGCGCGACCACCGCGGAATTGCTGATGGCTTCAGTGAGCACGATCGAGAACAGCGAAACGGCGCCGATCAACATCACCGGTGAATGCACGAAATGGCCGAGCGTGTGCTGGGCCAGCCAGGCGGCGCCGCCGGTTTTCTCCATGGCATAGCCCAGACAAATGGCGCCGCCATACATCAGGAAGATGCCCCAGTTGACGTCCTCCTCCACTTCGCGCCATTCCGTCAATTTGAAAACGAAGGCCAGCACCACGGCGATGATGGCGATGTTGGCGAGGCCGAATTCCCGGCCCAAAACCATCCAGCTCAGGATGGTCGCCAGCAGCAGCAGGCCGACGGTCACCTCGCGGCTCTTCACCGGGCCGAGCTCCTGGCGGCGGTGTGCCAGCATCTCCTGCACTTGCTCGACGCTCTGCACATCCAGCGGGTAGAATAAAATCAAAACATAGTAGGAAGTCAACAACAGCAGCACCGTGGTGGGCAGCGCGGCCATTGCCCAGGGCAGGAAATCCACCGTCATGCCGGTGGACTCTTTCAAGATGCCGACGGCCAGCGGCGCGCGGCCGCCGCCCAGGAAAGTGGTGATGCCGCCGATGATGCACCCGGCCGCCATCGCCAGAAAAAGCGCCTTGCCGAAACGGCTGGTCTGCGGCGGCAGCTTCAAGCAATCGCTGATTTCCAGCACGATGGGAAACATCATGGCGGCGACGGCATGCTCCGACATCCAACAGGACAGAAACGCCGGAAAGGCGAGCACGCCGAACAGCAGGCGGCGCGGCGAAGTACCAAACCGCTGCAGCACCGCCAGCGCAATCCGGCGCGACAAGCCGCTGCGCATGAAAGGCGAGGCCAGAATGAACGCGCCGAGAATGAAAAACACCACCTGATTGCCGAACAGCGCGAAGGTGGTTTTGGAATCGAGCACGCCGGCGAGCGGAAACAGGATCACCGCGAGCAGGCTGGTGATCATCAAAGGAATGACGTTGGTGACGTAGAAGAGAATGCAGACCGCGAAAATGCCCACGGCCTGCAACGCCTGCGGCTGCAAATTCTCCGGCACCGGCAGGGAGGAAATCAGCCAATAGGCCAGCGCCGCCAGCGCAAATACGGCCGGCCGGTAGAGCCGCCGGGCCCAGACACTTCCGGGCGAGTCAATGGGAATGGGTTTCATGCCGCTTCCGCCACCCTTGCATCGAATTTCCGGCCTTCCGCCCGCCTGCCGGCGGCACCGCGCTGCCCTGGCCGCCATGCACCGTTGTTCACAAGCCGTAATACCACGGAATCACAAACTCCAGGAAACCGGCCAGCCACAGCGCGCTCAGGAGATTCAGCATCAAGCCGGCGGCCGCCATCACCCACAGCGAGACCTCCTTCACGCCGCCATACAGCAGCGCATTCACCGGCGTGCCGAGCGGCAACATGAAGGCATTGGTGGAAGCCAGGCCAATCGCCATGAGCGTGACCAGCGGCTCCAGCCCCAGGCTCAGGGCCAAATGATACACCAGGGGAAAAAGCACCACGGCCACCGTGGTGTTGCTCAGCGCCTCAGTCGCCATGGTGGTGATGAAGCAGAGAAAGAAATACAAAGCGAACGGCGGCAAATCCGGCGGAATGAGTTTCACCAAATGCTGGCCCAGCCATTCCGGCACTTTGAGGGAGATGAGCAGGCCGCTGACCGCCAGGATGGCGGCAACGAAGGCGAAGGCGCGGACCGGCAGTTCATTGAAGATGTCGGCCAGGCGCAGCAGCGGCTCACGCTGTTGATTGTGATTGCGAAACAACGGGGCGAACAGCAAAACGAGGAACGCCACACCAAAAACCGCCGCGAGCTTGTCCCACAAGTTCCACCCCACCTCAAAGTTCGCGAAGGTGAAGCGCCAGCCGGAGACGGGCAGCAGGAGCTGCAGTGTCGAATGCAACGCCCAAAATCCGAACCAGATGGCGATGGCCAGCCAGGCGAAGCGCACGCGCCCGGCGTGCGCGGGCCGGACGCGGAACTCCGGGATATCAATGCCTTCATTGCGCTGCGCTTTCGGCACGAACAAATACACGCTCTGTGCCCAGGCCAGGGTAATCATGATGCCGACCAGCGGCAGGCTCCAGCCGAACCAGGAAAGGAAATTGATTTTTTCGCGGCCGGCCACTTTGAACAGCTCCAGTGCGCCCAGCATGAGCGCATTGGCCGGACTGCCGACCAGCGAGCCCATGCCGCCGATGTTGCAGCCATACATCACCACGCAGACCATGATCGTGGCAAGCCGCCGCGCCAGCCGCGGGTCGTGCTGCTGCTCGAAACTCTCCGCCAGCGTGTTGAGCATGGGCAGCAGGGTGAGCGCGGCGATGAAATTGGGCGTGAACATCGACACCACCGCGGAGGCGATCAGCAGATACAGCAGGAATTGTTTGAAAGAATCACTGCGCGCCTTGAACAGCCGGGCAAAAAAGCGCTCGACCAGATGATAGCGCACGCTCACGCGCGAAATGAGAAAACCGGTGAGAAAGAGTAACAGATAAGACATGCCAACCTTTCAACGCAGCGGGAATGGGAACATGAAGCAGCTTCAGAAGCGGGAGCGGCCGCGACAGGGCGGCGCCTACACCGATGCCCGCGCCACCGCGCCGGGACGGCGCAGAACGCTCACCCAGCGCCACAGGGAATTGGCGAAAACCACAACGGCGCACAGCATGATGGTGGCGGTCAATGCCGCATCAACATAGCCCTGCCAGGCCAGCGCCGGCGTGCGGGTCAGCGGCCAAAAGTTGTCGGTGATGCTTTGCCAGCCTGCCACCAGCGTCGTCGCGCCCACGAAGGCCAGCGGCACGAGGGTGGCCCAGGCGTAGCGCGCGCGGCCGGCGTTGATGATCATGGTGGTGCCCACCGCCAGGGCAATGGCCGCCAGCAGTTGATTCGCCACGCCAAACATCGGCCAGATTTGACTGATGCTGCCGGTGAAAATAAAGTAGGCCCACGCGGCACAAACCAGCGCGCTGGAGAGAATCGTGCCCGGCATCCAGTCGGCGCGTTCGAGGGGCTTGTAGAATTTGCCAAAGAACTCCTGCACCAGGAAGCGGGCCACGCGCGTGCCGGTGTCGATGGTGGTGAGAATGAACAGCGCCTCGAACATGATGGCAAAGTGATACCAGTATGCCATCAGATTTTTCATGCCGGGCAGCGCGGTGAAGATTTGCGCCATGCCCACGGCCAGCGACACGGCGCCGCCGGTGCGGCCAGCCACCGCCTCGCCCACCTGCTGCTCCAGCTCGGGCAGATTCACCACGCTCATGCCCAGGCTGGCAAATTTCTCCACCGGCACGTTGATCGCGAAGTAATCGCCGGGATGCAGGGCGCTGGCGGCGATCAGCGCGGTTACGCCCACCAGGCTTTCGATCAACATCGCGCCATAGCCGATGGGCCGCGCGTGCGACTCCTTATCCAGCATTTTCGGGGTCGTGCCGGAGCCGATCAGCGCATGAAAACCGGAAATCGCGCCGCAGGCGATGGTGATGAACACAAAGGGATAAAGTTTGCCCGGCACGATCGGGCCGCCACCGGCGATGAAAGAAGTGAGCGCCGGCATTTTCAGATGCGGATGCACCACGAAGATGCCGATCACCAGAAAGGCGATGGTGCCGATTTTCATGTAGGAGCTCAGATAGTCGCGCGGGCAGAGCAGCATCCACACCGGCAAAATGGAGGCGATGAAGCCGTAGACGGCAATCGCGAGCGTGATTTCATTCCTGGGCAGCGCGAAGAGCGAGGCCAGCGAGGAATCGGACACGTAGCGGCCCGCCACCACCGCCAAAATGAGCAGCACCACCCCGAGGGCGGAGGCCTCTGCGATCCTGCCCTTGCGCAGACGGTACATGTAGAGCCCCATCAGCAGCGCGATCGGGATGGTCGTGGCAATGGTGAATGTGCCCCACGCGCTGTCGTGCAGCGCATTGACCACCGCCAGCCCGAGGCCGGCGAGCGCCATGATGATGATGAAGAGAATGGCGACGGCGGTCACGAGGCCGGTGACCGAGCCGATTTCCGTGCGCGCCATCTCTGCCAGGGATTTGCCGTCGTGGCGCACCGAAGCAGCGAGAATGATGAAATCATGCACGGCGCCGCCCAGGCACACGCCGATCACCAGCCAGAGCAGGCCGGGCAGAAAGCCAAACTGCGCGGCCAACACCGGACCGATGAGCGGGCCGGCGCCGGTTATCGCCGCGAAATGATGGCCGAACAAAACCCATTTGTTGGTGGGAACATAGTTCTGCCCGTCGGACAGGCGATGGGCGGGAGTCAGGCGTTGCTCGTCAAGCGCGAGAATCCTGGCTGCAATGAAGGCGCTGTAGTAGCGATAGGCAATGGCGTACATGCCGAGCGCAAGCAGAATGATGGGGAGAGCGTTCATTTTTCATTTCCAAACACGTGCGCAAAGCCGGTGATCATCTCGTGAGAACACACATGCGCAGCGTCGCGTTCCAGCCGGATCGAAACCGGAATGGCGGTTGTGGGAAAAACGGCAAACCACGACCGGCACCAGCCGATCGTGGTTTGCGCGGGCTTTCCGGCCTCAGTCTTTGCGCTGCGGCGCAGTCAGCACTTTGATGAAAAAGCGAATCGTGATGAAACCGATGATGGTCCAGGCGGCCAGCATCGTGATCAAACCGGGAGTTGACATGGCCGTGGCTCCTTATGCGTTCCGGGCGCGGCGCTGCCAGGCATGGCGTACCGCCAGCGCGATGCCGGCAAAGACGATGAGCAGCAGCGTGCGGGTCATATCGACGATGAAGACGCGGGTCGGCTCACCGTCTTTGAACCAACTGGTATCTTCAAAACCAACATGCAGGATTTTGCCGAGCAGGCTGCCGGCATCCAGCGGCCAGCCTTCGCCGCGGAAGAGCTGGCCGAACGCAGCCGCCCAATCACCGCCGGCCGGGCTGACCAATGAGCCGACGAACACCGCGGTGATGAAGACCGGGGTGACGTACTTGATGACGAATTTGAAGAACAGCGGCACTTTGATGTCGGCGCCGCGGTTGATCTCCGCCCAGCCCTTGTCGATGCCGAACACCCAGGCAAAGGCGATTATCTCGAACATGGCGAAGATGACGAGCGAGTAGCTGCCGACCCAATCATCATATTCGCCGAACGCGCCGTAGCCGAAGAAGAAGATCGTCGGCAGCGCCAGCAGGAAGGTGAGGAAGCCGAAAATCAATGCGGAACGTTTGCGCGTGTACTTGAATTCGTCCTGCATGAAAGCCATCACCGGCTGGCCCATGGCCAGCGAACTGGTGATGCCGGCAAAGAACAGCAGGCCGAACCAGGCCAGCCCGGAAAGCGCGGCGAAGAACGGGCCCCAGTTTTGGAAAAGATTGGGCATGGTGCGGAAGGCCATGGTCAAACCAACGTTGCCGGGGGTTTGGATCCATTCCAGGCTGAAATAGGCCACCGCGATCGGGATGACGATGGAGCCGCCCAGCACCACTTCGACGAACTCGTTCATCCAGCCCGCGGAAGCGGCG
>JBBIKM010000006.1:0-508 GCA_037445455.1 bacterium
GTTTGCCGTGGCAACCAGGATGGAGGCTACGGTCAGCATCTGGCCATTGCGATTGGGATTGTTGGCGAACAGAATGGCGTTTTCCACTGCCTCGTTTTCACCATAGCGCCGCGCCAGCGCCGCACCCATTTCCGCGGCGCTGGTATCGGTTTCCCGTTCGACCGCCGCGCCGATCTCGTGCAACAGCGCCCCGCGTTTGACCACCTGGGTTTCCAGGCCGACTTCCGCGGAGATCACGCCGGCAATCAGCGCGGTCTCGATGCTGTGTTGCAACAAGTTTTGCCCCTCGCTGCTGCGATACTTGAGTTTGCCCAGCAGCCGGATCAATTCCACGTGCAGGCCGTGCAGGCCCACTTCCAGCATGGCCTGTTCGCCGGCTTCGCGGATGAGTTCCTCGACTTCGCTGCGCGTCTTTTCGACCACTTCTTCGATGCGACCGGGATGAATGCGGCCGTCGGTGATCAATTTCTCCAGCGAAAGTTTGGCGACTTCACGCCGCACCGGATCG
>JBBIKM010000006.1:518-18958 GCA_037445455.1 bacterium
AAGCCGGAAAGCATCACCACGTCGGGCGTGTCGTCGATCAGCACTTCGATGCCGGTGACCGCCTCGAAGGAGCGGATGTTGCGGCCTTCGCGGCCGATGATGCGGCCCTTCATGTCGTCGTTGGGCAGGCGCACCACCGAAACCGTGGATTCGACCACATGGCTGATGTTGGTGCGTTGAATCGCCTGCACCAGAATGTCCTTGGCTTCGCGGCTCGCCACCATGCGGGCATGATCCTTGATTTCCTTGACCGTCTGCGCCGCCTCCTGCTTGGCAAGCTCGAGAAAGTTGTTGAGCTGGATGCGTTTGGCTTCTTCGTTGGTCAGCCCGGAAATTTGCTCGAGTTTCTTGTTTTCCTCGGCAATCAAGCGGTCGAGTTCCTGGGCCTGCAGCTTGATGCTGGCTTCGCGGCTGCGCAGACTTTCCTCCAGCTTGGCGAGTTCCTGTTTCTTTTGATTCAGGAGGTCGACCTTGCGGTCGAGGTTGGTCTCGCGCGCCGCGAGCTGACTTTCCTGTTTTTGGATTTGCTGCCGCCGATTCTTGATCTCCTGTTCGAGATCCTGCCGTTTTTGAAACAACTCATCACGCACCTCCAGCAGCTTGGCCTGCTTCAGGTTTTCCGCCTCCTGCATGGCCTCGGCGATGAGGCGGCGTGCCGTCGCCTCGGCGTGCGCGCTGCGCTGGCGGCCGATTTTCTGCCGTAGCATCCAGCCGGTCAGGATGCCGGCGCCGCACGCCGCCACGACGAGCACGATCACAGAGATCGTCATTCTTCCTCCAGTGCCTCCCGATTTCCCGACCACGAAATCGTCAGTCGCATGCTTGTGGACCAGTTAAGGTGAAAACAAAAAGCCCCGGCGGCAAGTCCTTCAAAGCCACGAAAAGCGCGCCAGCGGCTCGCGCGGGAGCGTCGCGTCGTTTGAAGACCTTGTCACCGGGGCAAAATCTGAGGGCAGCCGGCTGCCGGTCTATTTCAGATTCTCATGCAAAAGCTTCGACAACTGCTCGGCCTTGGCCTCGAAACTCTTCAACAGACCTGCTTTCTCGTCGCGTTCGCGGAACAGCTCGTCCGCGATGTTCAGCGCCGCCAGAATCGCCACCTTCAGTGAGGATTTGGCCGCCGTACTCTGGTCGACTTCGCGCATCTTGCGATCGACGTACTCGGCCACACGGCGGATGTATTCAACATCGACCTCACCCCGGATGGGGTACTCGGTGCCGTAGATGTTGACCTTCAGAACTGTGCCTTCGGGCATAGGATATCGAGAAAAGTGTCTGCCATGAGAATGCCAAACGCGACGCCAGCATGTCAGAACTGCAGTTGCAGCTCCTCCAGCTTGGCCAACATCTCCTCAACCTTGCTGCGGATCTTCTCCTCCCGCTCCTGAAACTGGCGCGACTCCTCGGCGCGATGCTGCACGCTGCCCAGCTCCGCACGCACCGCCTGCAATTCTTCCTCCTTCTCGCGTTGCCGCGCCTCCGCCGCTTCCAGCCGGCGGCGCAACTCCTCGTTTTCCACTTTGAGGGCTTGTATCATCTTGATCGCTTGCGCGATTTTTTCTTCCAAGACTTCGAATCGTTGGATATCCATGCAATCCATCCTCGTCGAATCAATTGACAACCGCCTGCCGGGCCCGCGCCGCTGTCATGAGCGCAGCTCCGCGCCGTACGCACGGCGCAGCGCCGCCAGAATGCGCGCCAGCCGTTCCTCCACCTCCTCGTCGCGCAGCGTGTGATCCGCCGCGCGGAAGGTGAGGGAAAAGGCCATGCTCTTCCGGCCTGCCGGCACTTGCTTGCCGGTGTAGAGATCAAACAGCTCCAGCCGCTCCAGCAAATGATCGCTGGCCTGCTCGATGACGGCGTAGATCTGCTCCGCCGGAATTTCAGCCGCGACCACGATCGCCAAATCGCGTTCCACCGGCGGATACTTCGGGATACTCTGAAACGTCCGCTGCCAGTCCACGCTCGCCATCAGCCCGGCCAGCCGCAGTTCGAAATGAAAAACCGCAGGTTCAATATCGTAAATCTTTAACACCTCCGGCTTCAGCCTGCCGGCGATGCCAAGCCGGTTGCCCGCCACCAGAATTTCCCAGCCGGCGGCGAGATAGGGATGCTCTGCCAGCGGCTGGAAAACGAGCTTGGGCAGATACAGCGCGCGTTCCAGCACTTCCAGCGCGCCGCGCAAGTCCGGCAGGTCAAACGGGCGGGGCTTCCCCAGCCAGTTCGGGGCTTCCGCGGCGCCCACCGCCAGGGCGGCCAGACGCTGTTCTTCGCAAACCTCGCGGCCGGCCTCGCGCCAAAACGCCGCGCCCACTTCATACAGCCACACGTCGCGATTCTTGCGATTCAAATTGTAGGCAAGCGAATTCAACAACGTGGCAATCACCGCCGGCCGCAGCACCGACAATTCCTCGTTGAGCGGATTCACCAACGGCAGCAACTGCGCCTGCGCCGGCAGAAAGGGCGTGGCCTGGCGCGGCGCGATCAAATCAATCGTGATGGCTTCATCGAAACCCAGGCCGGTCATCGTGCGGCGCAGCTTTTCCAGCACCTCTTCGGCGCGATTGCGCTCGCCGCCGACATGCACTTGCGAATGCAGTTTTTCCGGAAATTTGTCATAGCCGTATACCCGCGCGATTTCTTCGATCAGATCGATCTCGCCCTGCAGGTCCGGCCGGAAGGTGGGCACCGTCACCTGCCAGGCTGCCGGCGATTTCTTGTTGACGCGGCAGGCCAGACCGGTCAGAATCTTTTCCATGCGGCCGGCCGGCACCTTGCCGCCCAGCACCTGCGTAACGCGCCGCGGCCGCAGCGTGATCTTGCCGGGCTTGATCGTCTCGGGATAAACCTCCGCAATTCCCCGCGCGAGAACGCCGCCGGCAGTTTCCTGCATGAGTTGCGCCGCGCGATTGAGGGCGAAGGGAATGCCGTTGGGATCCGTGCCACGCTCGAAGCGCCGGCCCGCCTCGGAAGCCAGGCCAAGCCGTTTGGCCGTGCGCCGCACCACCAGCGGGTTGAAATGGGCGCATTCGATCAGAATGTTCCGGGTGCCGGCATTGACTTCGGAATTCGCGCCGCCCATCACGCCGGCCAGCGCCACGCTGCGGCTGCCGTCGCAGATCATCAAATCGCTGGCGAGCAGCTCGCGGTCCTGGCCATCCAGGGTCTGGAATTTTTCACCGGCGTGCGCGCGCTGCACGATGATACGGCGCCGCTCGAGCAAATCGTAGTCAAAGGCATGTTGCGGCTGGCCGGTTTCCATCATCACGTAGTTGGTGACGTCGACGATGTTGGAAATCGCGCGCACGCCCACGGCGTTCAGCCGCTGGCGCATCCACTTGGGCGAAGGTCCCAGGGTGATATTCTGCAGAATGCGCGCGGCATAACGCGGGCAGCCGGCGGGATCTTTGATGGCAATGCGAATCAACTGGCCGGTCGGCGGCCCGTTCTCGCGCAGCTTGATTTTGGGCAGGCGCAGCGGCGTGCCGGTCAGCAGGCCGATTTCGCGCGCGAGGCCGATCACGCCCAGGGCATCGGGGCGATTGGGCGGGACGGCGAGGTCGAACAGCCAGTCGGAGACCAGCGTATCCCGGAAGCGCTGGCCTGGCTGCGCCTGGCCATTGAGCACGAGGATGCCTTCATGTTCATCAGACAAGCCCAGTTCCATCTCGCTGCAGATCATGCCCTGCGATTCCACCCCCATCACCTTGCGGGTTTGGATGGTGAGGCCGTTGGGCAGTGTCGTGCCCGGTGGCGCGACCGCCACCAGTTGATCGACGGCGACATTGGGCGCGCCGCACACCACGCTCAGCGTCTGGGTGCCGATAGTGACGTCGCAGCGTTTGAGATGATCGGAAGCCGGGATTTTTTCGCAGGTCAGCACTTTGCCCACCACGATGGTCTCCAGGTCGGGCACCAGGGAATGCCAAGCCTCGACCTCGAAACCGATCATGGGCAGGCGGTCAGCGATTTCAGCAGCCGTCAGCGGTGTGTCAACAAACTCGCGCAGCCAGGTATAAGTGATTTTCATCGGGCAACCGGTGTCATTCCCGTGGAATCCGTAGTGGCGACGCGCGCAAGCGCGGCCGGCGCGATTCGTTCAGAATGACGATTGAAATTGGGTTTGCCGCCTCGCCCGGCGTGCAGGCGCCGGCAGCGAGGGGTCTCTTCTCAAATTTCCGCCCGGCAAGAGCGGGCGGCGATCAGCGGGCCATTCCTCTCAGAACTGCCGTAACAGGCGAACATCGTTGTCATAAAACAGCCGAAGATCCGTGACGCCGTACTTGCGCATGGCCGGCCGTTCGACGCCCATGCCGAAGGCGAAGCCGGTGTATTTTTCGGTATCGATGCCCAGCCGCTCCAGCACAATGGGATTGACCATGCCACAGCCCAGCAGCTCGATCCACGACTGCCGCGCCTCGAACCACACGTCCAGTTCGGCGCTGGGTTCGGTGAAGGGGAAATAACTGGGCCGGAAGCGCGTCTTGACGGATTCGTCGAAGAACTTGCGGGCGAATGCGGACAGCACGCCTTTGAGATCCGCGAAGGTCACGCCCTCATCGACCCACAAGCCTTCGATTTGATGGAAGACGGGCGAGTGCGTCGCGTCCGGCGTGTCTTTGCGGAAGCAACGGCCGGGCGCGATCATGCGGATGGGCAGCGGCTTCTGCTCCAGCGTGTGGATTTGCACCGGAGAGGTGTGCGTCCGCAGCAAATAGGTGGTGCCGTTGGCCTGGCGCGGATCGGAAAGATAGAAGGTGTCGTGCAAGTCGCGGCTGGGATGATCCGGAGGCAGGTTGAGCGCTTCGAAATTGTAGTAGTCGGTCTCCGCCAGCGGGCCGGATTCCACGGTGAAGCCCATGCCCACGAAGATGCTCTTAATCTCATCGAGCGCCTGCAACACGGGATGGCGCGACCCCAAGCGGCGCTGAATGCCGGGCAGAGTGAGGTCGATCTGCGGGCCGGTCGTTTGTGGCTGGCTCAGAGCGGTCTGCCGGGCTGCAAAAGCTGCAGCGCTGGCATCGCGCAATTGATTCAAGCGCTGCCCCAGCCGCGGCCGGGCCGCCGGGTCAGCTTGCGCCAGGATTTTGAAGGATTCGGTGATCTCGCCTTTGCGGGCCAGATATTTGACCCGCACGGCTTCCAGCTCCGCGGCATTGGCGGCCTGTTCAAGCGCCGCCAGGAAGCGGGCTTCGAGTTGATCGAGATCGGCGAAAAGCTGTTCGGATACTGCCATGACCAGTGCTCGGGTTTGGAGATTTATCCGTTCCTGCAGCCGTTGAATGCCGCCTGCACGAGCGGCGGGCGCACCGGCGTCACCGGAAGCCGGGCCTCCGGGTCGCGGTGCGGGGAAAGTGATTACTGTTGACCCACCCTGCTTCCCCTGCCCGGCACTAGTTCTGCGCGAGACGCACGAGATTTTCAAAAGCCTGGGGATCTTTGACCGCGAGATCCGCCAGCATTTTGCGGTCGATTTCGACTTGTTTCTTTTTCAGGCCGCTCATCAAGGTCGAATAGGTGGTGCCAGCGAGGCGGGCAGCGGCGTTGATGCGCGTGATCCACAAGCGGCGAATGTTGCGGCGGCGGGTGCGCCGGTCACGATAGGCGTAGGTGAGCCCCTTCTCATAGGTCTCGCGGGCGCTGCGCAACAAGTTCTTCTTGCCGCCCCACCGGCCTTTGGTTTTGTTGATGAGCTTGCGGCGACGACGATGCGAGGGTACGGCATATTTCGAACGAGGCATAGAATGTCAACCTTTCCTTGGATCAAAAACCGCCAGGCGGCAAAGCGCTTGGCGCAAGAACGGCACTCCGCAATCGCGGGTGTTTGTGGCTGTTGAACGGCCCAGGCGGGTGGTGCCCCAGCGCGGGCGGGTGGACGGCACTCGCGTGCCGGCCGGGCAGATCAGGCGCGCGCCAGCAACCGCTCCATGCGCGGCGCGTCGGCGCGATGCACCAGAGTGCCCTGGCGCAAACGGCGTTTGCGCTTGCGATCTTTCTTGGTCAGAATATGGCTCTTGCCGGCGCGGTTGCGTTTGAGCTTGCCACTGGCAGTGACGCGCAGCCGCTTGGCGGCCGAGCGGTTGGTTTTCAATTTCGGCATGATGGTCTCGCTTTGCTGGTCTATTTTTTCACGAAATATACGACGAGATTGCGCCCCTCTTGCACCTGCCGCTCCACCTTGGCGATGTCGGCAAGCGACTCAACCAGGCGGGTGATCACGGCCTCGCCAAACTCGCGATGCACCATTTCCCGGCCGCGAAAGGTGACCGTCGCTTTGACTTTGTCGCCCTTTTCCAGGAAGTCGCGCATGTGTTTGGACTTGAAGTTGAAATCGTGCTCTTCGATCTTCGGGCGGAACCGCACCTCTTTGACGTGGATGACCGCCGCCTTCTTGCGGCTGTCTTTCTCCTTCTTTCCCAACTCGTACTTATATTTGCCAAAGTCCATGACGCGACAGACGGGGGGGTCGGCCTGGGGCGCGATTTCGACAAGATCGAGACCGGCAGCCTCGGCCGCGGCTTGCGCTTCTTGAATGGAAACGATCCCCACTTGGCTGCCATCAGCTCCGATGAGCCGCACTTTGGGCACGCGAATCTGATGGTTGATCCGAATGAACTTTTTCTGCTGTGACGTGGCTTGCAATCTCCTTGTTTGGTGAAGTTCGTTCAGGCCTGCCGCAGCGCTGCGCCGGGCAGGCGTTTTCCGCCGTGCTTCGCCGCGATCGCCGGGTCAGGACAGGGCCTTATGCGCGATTTCCTCCTGCAACTGCCGGGCAAATGCCTCGAGGCTGAACACGCCGAGATCGCCCACCTTGCGCTTGCGCACGGCAATTTGGTGTGCCTCGGCCTCCTTGGCGCCGACAATAACCATGTAGGGCGTCTTCTTGGTCTCGGCCTCGCGGATCTTGTAGTTGATCTTCTCCGGGCGATCATCCAGGTGGCTGCGCAAGCCGTGGGCCCGCAGTTGCTGCTCCACCGCGCGGGCGTAGGCAAGTTGGGCATCGGTGATCGGCATCACGACCACCTGCAGTGGCGCCAGCCAGAGCGGAAAAGCGCCGGCGAAATGTTCGATCAATATGCCGATGAAACGCTCCATCGAGCCGAACGGCGCGCGATGGATCACCACCGGCCGGTGCTTCTTGTTGTCACTGCCGACGTATTCGAGCTGAAAACGCTCCGGCATCACATAATCCACCTGCACCGTGCCGAGTTGCCAGGTGCGGCCCAGGGCATCGCGAATCATGAAATCAATCTTGGGGCCGTAGAATGAGGCTTCGCCCAGGCCGATGAAGTAATCCAGCCCCATCTTGTCGGCGACCTCCTTGATCTCGGCCTGCGCCCGCTCCCAAAACTGCGCTTCGCCGCCGTATTTCTCGACATTCTCATCACGAAACGACAGACGCACGCGCACCTTCATGTCGAAGGTTTGAAACACGAACTGGGTCAATTCCACCGTGGCGCGGATCTCATCGCGGACCTGGTCTTGCGTGCAATAGATGTGCGCATCGTCCTGCGTGAAGCCGCGCACCCGGGTGAGGCCGTTCAACTCGCCCGACTGCTCGTAGCGGTAAACCGTGCCGAATTCCGCCAGCCGCAGCGGCAGCTCGCGATAGCTGCGCGGCCGGGCCATGTAAATCGTATGGTGATGCGGGCAGTTCATCGGCTTCAGCAGAAATTCCTCGTCCTCCAGCTTGAGCGGAGGAAACTGGCTGTCCTTGTAGTAAGGGTAGTGCCCGCTGGTGCGATACAAGCTCAAGTTCGCGATGTGCGGCGTGATCACCGGCAGGTAGCCGCGCGCGCGCTGCTCCTGGCGCAGAAAAGCTTCCAGCGACTCGCGGATGATGGTGCCGTTCGGCAGCCACAGCGGCAGGCCGCCGCCGACACTGGGCGTGAGGTGGAAGATTTCCAGTTCCTGGCCCAGCTTGCGATGATCGCGCTTCTTCGCCTCTTCGAGTAATTGCAGGTGCTGCTGCAGCATTTCTTTCTTGGGAAAGGAAATGCCGTAGATGCGCTGCAGCATCTTGTTTTTTTCGCTGCCGCGCCAGTATGCGCCCGCAATACTGAGCAGCTTGACATGCTTCACCACGCCAGTCGCCGGCACATGCGGGCCGCGGCAGAGATCGACGAAATCGCCTTCGTGATAGACGCTGGGATGATCGTCTTCCAAATCGCGCAGCAATTCCAGCTTGTACTTGTCGCTGCGCTGCTCGAACAGCGAAACGGCGCGCTCTTTCGAAAGATCTTCGCGTTGAAACGGTTGATTGGCCGCAATTAATTCCTGCATTTTGGCTTCGATGCGGCCAAGATCCTCGCCGGACAATTTGGCATCAACATCAACGTCGTAATAGAAACCGTTTTCAATCGGCGGGCCAACCCCGAATTGCGCCTCCGGATACAGCGCCTTGATGGCATGTGCCATGATATGCGAGGTGGAATGCCAATAAACCTGCCGGCCTTCGGGATCGTCCCACGTCAAAAATTGCAGGGTACCGTCTTCCTGCAGGGGACGGTTGAGATCGATGAGCTTGCCGTTGAAGCGCGCGACCAGCGCCTTCTCAGCGAGCGAGCGGCTCAATTCCTTCACAATTTCCCGGGGCAGAATGCCCCGGGGGAATTGCCGGGTGCTGCCATCAGGAAATTGCACCTGGATGTTTTCATTCATAACCGGAGCCAGTTGCACATTCAGCATAAATAGAAAGTGGGCGGTACGGGACTTGAACCTGTGACCTCTTGCATGTCAAGCAAGCGCTCTAACCAGACTGAGCTAACCGCCCGGGAGAGAAGAAAAGCAAGGGTGCCAAAACGATAAGTGTTGTGGATCAAGATTGAAGACAATCTTGTGGTGGGAGTGGAGTTGTTGACAAATGGCTGTAACTGATAGCGTCTTCGTCTGGTATTTCCGTTAATGAAAATGTATCGCAGCGTCCCGCTTGCTCGTCTTGAAGGATCATTTTCATGATGATTGGAGACCGTCACGCACAATTGATCAGCCGGCGCGACCGACGTACTTTATCAGCGGGCCAAAGCCCGAAACCCAACTCACCACACGTCTCAAATCCTGAGCACGTTCAAAAGCGGCACGAAAATAAGAGTCAAATCACAAAAAGTCAACCGTTTTTTCCACCTCCCGCATATTTCGTGTGCGTCCGCAAGCGCGGCCGCGCAGCACATGTTCTTCTGCAACGACTTGCCCGTCACACAAGAAATTTCAGCACTGCCACGGTGCACACAATTTTGGAAACCCCGGCTCCGCCGGGGTGGGAGCCCTTTCCGAGGGACACAGTCTGCCCGCGGTGCTGCCGGCGGCGGAGCGCAGTTGGCATGGCCGGCCGGTGCCGGCCACCGCCGGCGATGACTGCGGCATTTTCGGGCAGCGCAGAACCAAATGGCGCTGGCAGGCGTCTAATGGCTTGAAGAGCATGAAAAATCTGCTTTACATTCCTTCAAAAAATTGCTACCTTGCGCCGCTTTAAATCAAAATCAAGCCAGGGTGTTCACGTAATGAGTTGGGAAAAATTGTTCCGTTCCTGCGCCAGCACACTGCCTGTCTTTTTCTTGTTGTGGTTCGCCAGCGTTTCCGCCCAACCGCGGCAATCTTCCTTCAGCATTCTTGGCATCTCCGTCGAAGGCAATAAGACCGCCGACGCCAACTTCGTCCGGTTAAGCTCGGGCCTGGCGGTCGGTGAGAAGATTACCGGCGACGACATTCAGGACGCCATTCGCCAGCTTGCCGGGCTGGACATGTTCGACGACATCGCCATTTTGCTGGAGAAACAAGTCGGCGATGGTGTCTACCTCATCATTCGCGTCAGCGAGTTCCCGCGCCTGAACAAGATCGAATTGAGCGGCAACGACAAGATCAGCAAGAAGGACCTGGAAAAGGAGTTGACCTTCTTCAAGGGCCAGGTGATGAGCCCGCGCGAGGCCGCGCGCGTGCGCCGCAAGATCAAAAAGCTCTATGAAAGCAAAGGTTATTTGCTGGCCAAAGTCGAGCCGGCACTGACGCCGGCGGGCGAAGACCGTGTCGATCTCGAAGTCAAAATCGAAGAAGGCAACAAAGTCCAGATTGAAAAGATCAACTTTCACGGCAACGCCTCCTTCTCCAACAAGAAGCTGCGCAAACAAATGAAGAAGACCAAGGAGAACGGCTTCTTCGGCGGCGGGGATTTCGATGCGGAGAAATACCGGGAAGACCGCGAGCTGGTGCTGGAATTCTACCGCTCGCAGGGTTTCCGGGAGGTCGAATTCGTGCGGGATTCGATCTACTACGGCCCGCAGAAGAAAGACATGTTCATTGACATTTGGCTCACCGAGGGCGAGCGGCATACCATCGGCGACATTACCTGGGAAGGCAACACCATCTACGACAGCCGCGTTCTTGCGGCCATGCTCGGGTTCGGCAAGGGCGACGTTTACAGCTCGAAGAAAATTCGCGAGGCGGTCACCGAGCGCCTGGGCAGTCTGTATTATGACGCCGGCTACATCTATGCCACCGTCAATCCGGTGGAAAAAGCCCGCGAGGGCAACATCGTCGATTTACACTTCCTCGTCACCGAGGGCAAGGCCGTCACCGTCAATAAAATTCGCATCTCCGGCAATACCAAGACCAAGGAAAAGGTGATCCGCCGGGAGTTGTTCGTCCGGCCCGGCGATACCTTCAGCCGCGACATGCTCATTCGCAGCCAGCGCGAAGTGTTCGTGCTCAACTACTTCTCCGACGTCAAGCCTGACGTGCATCCGATTGATGACGAGAAAGTCGATGTCTCCCTGGAAGTGGTCGAGAAATCCACCGACACCGCCAACATGAGCGCGGGCTGGAGCGAGCGCGACAAGCTCATCGGTGCCATCGGCGTTTCGATGAACAATTTCCTCGGCAACGGCCAGCGGCTTTCCTTCGACTGGAATTTTGGGCGCAGCTTCCGCTCCTTCCAGCTCTCTTTCACTGAGCCCTGGCTCTTCGATTCACCCACCCTGGCCGGCATCAGCGTGTTTGACACCAAGCGCTCGCGGGTCTATTCCTACGACCGTTACGGCTACCGCAGCACCGGCGGTTCGCTGCGCCTGGGTCGCCGCCTGCGCTGGCCGGATGATTTCTTCCGCACGGATTGGATCTATCGCCTGCAGGCGCTGGAGTATTCCGATTTCCGCGAGGATTATGCGGCGCTTACCCCGGCCGAACGCCGCGCCATCGGCCTGGAAGATCGCCCGCTCACGCAAAGCTCAATCACGCACATCTTCACCCGCAACAGTTTGAACCGGCCGGAATTCCCCACCGCGGGCTCGCAGGTCTCCCTCACCAGTGATCTCGCCGGCGGACCCCTGCAGGGCAACGTCAGTTACCACAAACATCAACTGCAGGCGGATTGGTTCTTTCCGACTTTCGGCCCCTTTGTGTTGTTCACCAGCTTTCAAGCCGGTTATCTGGACGGTCTGAAGAAAAACAGCCGCATTCCCTTCACCGAGTTTTTCTTCATGGGTGGCTCGGGGATCTCCTCCACTTCCATCGCGTTGCGCGGTTATGACGACCCCCTGACCTCCAATGATCTCGGAGATTACGGGGTCGGCGGCAAGGCCATGCTGAAGTACACCGCCGAGTGGCGCGTGCCCATCGCGCCCAACCCCACGGTGTTCGGCCTGGTCTTCGCGGAAGCGGGCAACACCTGGCCGGATTTGTCGCGGCTGGATCCTTATAACCTGCGCCGCTCGGTGGGCATCGGGGCGCGCATGTTCATGCCGCTGCTCGGCGTGATCGGCTTCGATTACGGTTACGGCTTTGATCACATCGACGGCACCACCGGCAAGCGCAAGGGCCAGTGGAAGCCGCATTTTATCTTTGGCCGCAGTTTCTAATTCAGTCTCATTCGCAGAACTCACACACCATGCATCAGTCATTAATCAAGGAGGTAGGAGTGAAGGCATCCTACATGTGGATTGGTGGTTTCCTCATGCTGCTGTTCGTGCTGTACGCCAATCCGGTCGCTGCCCAGCCGAAAGTCGGCCACGTCAATACTCAGAAGATTTTGGAAGGATTCAAGGAGGCGCAAGACGCGCGCAAACAATTCGATGAGATCAACAAGGGCTGGGAAGAGGAGTTCAACAACATGCGCCGGGAGTACGCCCAGAAACGCGACGAGCTTGAGTCGCAGGCGTTGTTGTTGAGCGAGGAGAAGAAGCGCGAGAAGCTGCTCGAACTGCAGAACCTGGAGCTGCGCATCCAGCAGTACGCCCAGGAAAAATGGGGCCAAAACGGCGAAGGGGAGAAGAAGCAGGCCGAGATCATGCAGCCGCTCAGCGACAAGATCGTCAATGCCGTGAAAAAGATCAGCGAACAGGACAAGTTTGACTACGTCTTTGACAACGCCGCGAACATCATCCTCTACGTGAGCCCGAACCAGGTGGATCTGACCGCGAAAGTCCTGGAGGAGCTGAACAAGACCGTCGCGACCACCAAGCCGGCCGGCGCCACGAAATAACCCCTCGTGCTGCACATGCGAGTTTATGGAGGTGTTCAGATTGCGCTTTCGGAATCGCCGAAAGGATGATCTGGCACCTCTTCGTGTTCATATGCCCAGCCAGGAGCAGCGGTGAAAATCGAGCCTACACGCCTCGCGGAGCTTGCGCGACACGTCGGCGGTGAGGTGGAGGGCAACGCCGAAACCGTGATTACCGGCGTGGCTCCCATCGAGCAGGCGGCCGGCGGTGATTTGACCTTTGTGGCGCAACCCCGCTTCCTAGATCAGCTCGACCGGACCCCGGCTGCGGCCGTGCTGGTCGCCAGGAGTCTGGCCGTGGCTGCCACCACCCGCACCGCCCTGATCCGCGTCGACAATCCGTATTTCGCGTTTATCGCGATTCTCAAGAAGGTTCTGCCCGGCCCCACGCCGGCGAGCGGCATTGCGGCGACCGCGCAAGTTCATCCGCGCGCCCGCGTGGGCAAAGAGGTGAGCATCGGGCCTTACGCCGTCATCGAGGCCGGTTGTGAAATTGGCGACGGCGTGCAGATCGGCGCGCATTGCTACCTCGGGCCGCAGGCACGCATCGGCGCCAACAGCGTACTGTTTCCGCACGTTTGCCTTGGCCATGGCGTGGTGGTGGGCCGCAATGTCATCATTCAATTCGGCAGCGTGATCGGCTCCGACGGCTTCGGCTATCTGCGGCACGAAGGCCGCTATCACAAGATTCCGCATCTCGGCACGGTGGTGATCGAAGATGAGGTTGAAATCGGCGCCAACTGCACGATCGATCGCGGTACATTCGGTCAAACCCATTTGCGGCGCGGGGCCAAGCTCGACAACCTGATTCACGTGGCGCACAACGTCGAGATCGGCGAGCACACCGTGATTGCCGCGCAGACCGGCATCTCCGGCAGCACCAAAATCGGCCGCGAGGTGACGATTGCGGGCCAGGTTGGATTTGTGGGCCACATCGAGATTGGCGACCGCACGACTTTCGGGGCGCAGGCGGGGGTGACGAAATCGATCCCGGCCGGCACGGTGGTGTCCGGCTATCCTGCCCGGGATCATGCGCAGGCGCGGCGCGAGGAAGCCGCCATTCGCCGCCTGCCGGAATTGCTCAAGCGCGTCCGTGCTCTGGAGAAATGGCTGGCTGCCGCCGGCCAGTTGCCGCCGGCAGCCGGATCCGCTGTTGACGACTGAAGGAGAATCTCACCAGCCCTCGCCGCCCGTCAGTGCCCCGCCGAACGATTGCTGCGGAGTCGCCACCTGCCGCCGGGCGGCCGGCTCAACCGAGAATGTCATCGTGAGGGAGTGTTGATGCTGCTGGAAAAACAGCGAACGATTGCACAGCCTGTTGCCATTGCCGGTGTGGGTTTGCACACGGGCAACAATTCCAACATGACGTTTCATCCGGCCCCGCCGAACACCGGCATCTTTTTTCGCCGCGCCGATCTGCCCGGCCAGCCGCTCATCAAAGCCGACATCGACAACGTCATCGACATTTCGCGCGGCACGACCATCGGCCGCGGCGAGGTGGTGGTGCACACGGTCGAACACGTGCTGGCTGCGTTGATGGGCATGATGGTCGACAACCTGATCATCGAACTGGACAGCAACGAGCCGCCGGTGTTCGACGGCAGCGCCATGCCTTTCGTCAACATGCTCAAGCAGGCCGGCATCGTCGAGCAGGATTCGCCGCGCGATTATCTGGTGATCGAAAAGACGATCGCCTATTCCGACGACAAGCGCGGCGTCGATATCGTGGTGTTCCCCTCCGACGAATTCCGCATCACCTTTCTCATCGATTACAAGAACCCCGCGCTCGGCACGCAATACACCGCGATGTATTCGCTGCAGGATGAATTCGAAACCGAGTTTGCGCCGGCGCGCACTTTCTGTTTCCTCTCGGAAGTCGAGGCGCTTTACCAGCAGGGCCTGATCAAGGGCGGCAACCTCGACAACGCCATCGTCATTGTCGATCGCAAGATCGACCCGAGTGAGATCGGCCGGCTGAAGGAAATGTTTGGCGTGGCGGGCGACATCCGCCTGGACAACAACGGCATTCTCAACGGCGAGCAGCATTTTCGCTTCAAGAACGAACCGGTGCGCCACAAGGCGCTGGATTTGCTCGGCGACCTGGCGCTGCTGGGTGTGCGCCTGAAAGCTCACATTCAAGCGGCGCGGTCCGGCCACGCCGCCAATGTCGAGCTGGTCAAGCGCATCCGCAAGGAATATGAAAAGATCCAAATCACCTCGAAATATCAAGCCAAGCTCACCGGCGATTACGTCTTCGATGCCCAGGCCATTCAAAAAATCCTGCCGCACCGCTACCCCTTCGTGCTGGTGGACCGCATCATCGACCTGGTGCCGCGCGAGCGCGTGGTGGGCCTGAAGAACGTCACGTTGAATGAGCCTTTCTTTCAGGGCCATTTCCCCGGCCATCCCATCATGCCGGGCGTGCTGATCCTCGAGGCCATGGCGCAGGTGGGCGGCATTCTGCTGCTCAACACCCAGAGCAACCCGGAAGACAAGCTGGTGTACTTCACCGGGCTGGACAAGGTGAAGTTCCGCAAACCCGTGCGGCCCGGCGATCAAGTCATCTTTGAATTGGAACTGGTCAAGCTGCGGCAGTCGCTCTGCAAGATGGCAGGCAAAGCCTACGTGGCCAATGAGCTGGTGTGTGAGGCCGAGTTGTCGGCCGCGGTAGTGAATCGCAATTGAGCGGGAGTGTCCTGTGGCGCGTATTCATCCGACTGCGCTCGTCGCCGCGGCCGCGGAAATTGCCGACGACGTGGTCATCGGACCATATGCCATCGTGGAAGCCAATGTCCACATCGGCGCGGGCTGTGAGATCAAGCCGCATGTGCATCTCGCCGCGGGCACGCGGCTGGGCCGGAATTGCCGGGTCTTCACCGGCGCGGTGATCGGCACCGCCCCCCAGGATTTGAAATTCGGCGGCGAAGAAACCACGGTGCACATCGGCGACCGCACCACGATTCGCGAGTTCGCCACCATCAATCGCGGCACCAGCGATCATTGGGAAACCCGCGTGGGCAGCGATTGCCTGATCATGTCGTATGCGCACATCGCGCACGATTGTGTCATCGGCAATCATTGCATTCTCGCCAATGCCGTCAATCTTGCCGGCCACGTGGTGCTGGAAGATTGGGCGGGCATCGGCGGCATGGTGCCGGTGCATCAGTTCGTGCGCATCGGGCAGCACAGTTTCATCGGCGGCGGTTATCGCGTCGCCAAGGATGTGCCACCCTACGTCCTCGCGGTGGGGGAGCCCCTGGCCTACGCCGGCCTGAATGCCGTGGGTTTGCGGCGCCGCGGCTTCGTGGATGAACAACTGCTGGCGCTCAAGCGTGCCTACAAGATTCTGTTCAAATCGGGCTTGAATGTGAGCCAGGCGCTCGAGCGGCTGCGTGCCGCCGGCGAGCTGACTCCGGAAGTGAAAACCGTGATCGCGTTCGTCGAAAAGAGCGAGCGCGGCATTATTGCCGGCGGGCACAAATCCACCCGCGCTGTGCATGCGCCGGCCGTGACAGATTCTGATTGAACGGGAGGCGCAACCCTCCCCGCCCGGCCCGGGTGCACGGCGGTGATGGCGCTTGCGGCCGGCATGCGTGAGCGCTGTTTGAACTGGCGACTGAGGAATTTGAAAGCGACGATGAGGCCCTGGCGATTGCTTGACACCGGTTTTGCCGGCGGCGCCGACAATATGGCGCTTGATGCGGCGCTGGCGCGCGGCGGCTTGATGAGCGTGCCGACGCTGCGGTTTTTTCGCTGGCAGCCATATTGCATTTCGCTCGGCTATCATCAAGACGCGGGCGAGGTCGATCTCGACAGGTGCCGGGCCGCGGGCTATGAGGTGGCGCGCCGGCCCACTGCCGGCCGCGCGATTCTGCATGCGGAAGAACTGACCTACAGCGTGGTGATTCCGGCGGCGCACGCGTGGTATGACCTCCTGCCGCTGGATTTGTACCGCAAGATCAGTGCGGCGCTGGTGGCGGGATTGAGGGCGCTGGGTGTGCCCGCCAGGTTTGCGCCGGGAGAACGGCTGCAGCAAGACGGCCGGCCGCTGCGCATGGCGTGCTTTGCCAGCGCGGCGCGCAATGAAGTCATTGTCGGCGGCCGCAAGATCGTGGGCAGCGCGCAACGCCGCTTCCGCGAGGGCGTGTTGCAGCACGGCTCGCTGCTCTTGCAGGACGGCCACGAGCAGTTGCCGGATTTTCTCAAAGGGGAGGCCGCCACGATCGCGGCCGAGCGCAACCGGTTGCTGGAGCATACCACCACGCTGGCGCGCGCGGCCGGCCGGGTGATCAGTTTTGCGGAAGCGGCGGCGGCGGTGCGGCGCGGCTGCGAGGAAACCCTGGAAATCGAATTGGCAGAAGGCGCAGTGCTGCCGGCAGAGCAGGCATTGGCGGAGGCATGGCGCGAACGGTATAGCATTCTCACAACCAAATCCCTGGAGGAAAAACTATGCGAAAGCTCAGCGTTGTCCTGACGGTGCTGCTGGTGGCGTGGCTGTCGAGCGAGGCGCGCGCGCAGAAATACGACTGGGAGGTGCAGACCAGTGACGGGCAATATTTGGCGCAAAACCAGATCGATGAGCAGGTGGAATCGTTGTTGAATCTGTTCAGCGCCCTGGTGGGTGGCGGCTTCGTCAATTCCGCGGCCGTGCACAGCCCGGGCGGCATTGACGTTCGCTTGAGCGGCGTGTTCACGCCGATTCCCGATGAATTCAAGGACATCATTCCGACGGTGCAGGATCCGCTGGAAGGCGCGAGCTATGTGCCGTTTGCCTTCCTGCATGGCAATGTTGGCCTGCCCGCCAACTTCGAAGTGTTCGGCCGCTTCTTCACGCTGCCGATCAAGGGCGATCCCGGCGGCAATGTGACGCTGGTGGGCGGCGGCTTGAAGTATGCCATTCTCAAGGACAATCTCTCCACCCCCGGCATCATCATCGTCGGCGGCTATCAGACCATCCTGGTGCCGGATGCCTTCAACTTCGGCACGGTGTCGACGATCAGCGCGAAGGCCTACATCAGCAAAAGCCTGCCGTTTTTCACGCTCTACGGCGGCGGCGGCATCGACCGCACCAGCCTGTCGTTGAACATTCCGGGCCTGCCGCCGGAGATCAACAAGGATTACGATGTCAATTATCCGCAAGGCACGGTGGGCGTCACCTTTGAGCCGATTCCATTTTTCAAGATCAACGTTGACGGCAATTTCGGCAAATACACCAGCTTTGGCCTGGGCGCGGCCTTGAGTTTCAGATAGGCCGCTGCAGAAACAAATCCACCCGTTGCCGGCCCGCCGGTTGGCCGGCAGCGGATGGCTTCAACTTCCTCACAGTTTTGTTGTGCGCGATTGTTCATGAAACGCATTGGAATTTTGGGAGCGACCGGCTCGATCGGCGTCAACTGCCTGAAAGTCGTGGCCAGCCTGCCGGAAGAATTTGAAGTCGCCTATCTCGCCAGCCATCGCAATCTCGAGCTGCTGCTGGAGCAGACGCGGCAATTTCGTCCGGCAGCCGTGGCGCTGGTGCAACCGCCGCCGGGCCGGGAGCAGGCCGTGCGCGCGGAATTCAAACGCCTGGGCGCCGAGCTGCTCGTCGGCGTTGAAGCGTTGGTCGAGCTGGCGGCGCGCGATGACGTGTCCGTCATGGTCAATGCCGTGGTCGGATCCGCCGGCCTGCCGGCGACGATGCGGGCGTTGGAGCATCGCACCACGGTGGCGCTGGCCAACAAAGAGACGTTGGTGACCGGCGGCGAATTGGTGATGGCCAGCGCGCGCCGCCACGGCGCGCATCTCATCCCCATCGACAGCGAGCACAGCGCGCTGTGGCAATGTCTGGCCGGCGAACCGCGCGAACGCCTGCGCCGGCTCATCCTTACCGCCTCGGGCGGGCCATTTCGCGAGCGCGCGGCAGCGGACTTCGCCAGGATCACGGTGGCAGAAGCGCTCAATCATCCGAATT
>JBBIKM010000006.1:18968-37566 GCA_037445455.1 bacterium
GAGCATGGGGCCGAAGATCACCATTGATTCGGCGACCATGATGAACAAGGGCCTGGAGGTGATCGAGGCCTATTGGCTGTTCGGCCTGGCGCTGACCCAGATTGAGGTGCTGATTCACCCGCAGTCCATCGTGCATTCCATGGTGGAATTCGTTGACGGCTCGATCAAAGCCCAGCTCAGCGTGCCGGACATGCGCCTGCCGATTCAATATGCGCTGACTTATCCGGACCGTTTGCCCAACGACATCCCCCCGCTCGATTTCAGCCGCTGGCACACGCTCACCTTTCATGCGCCTGATTTCGACAAGTTTGCCTGCCTGCGACTGGCCACCGAGGCGCTGGCCGCCGGCGGCACCGCTCCGGCCGTGTTGAATGCGGCGAATGAAGAGGCGGTGCAGGCTTTTTTGGAAACTCGCCTGCGCTTCGATCAAATTCCGCACATGATTGCGGAAGCGCTGGCGCGGCACCGCAACGGCCATGAATTCACCCTGGCGGGCGTGCTGGCGGCCGATCGGTGGGCGCGGGAATTCGTGCGCGCTGCGCTGACCCGGCGGCCCTGAATCCGCGCTGCTGCGCTGGTGCCCAACCGGGCGTGGCTGCACAAAGCTGTTGATTTTGGTGCAGTGATTTGCTAGAGTGTGACCGCGGCTTGGGCAACAGGATCGCAGCCGCCGTCTCGCTTCGCGGGGAATCAGAGGGACAGGAGCAGTTCAATGAATGCTGCTGGAGGAGCCGGTCAAGCTCCACGGCAGAGGCACCAAGCATGTAGTGAAGGAAAATCATGACGACGTTACTCGCGTTCGTATTTGTCATTGGCATTCTCGTTCTCATTCACGAGCTCGGCCACTTTCTCGCCGCGCGCTGGGCCGGCATTCGCGCCGAGCGCTTCTCGATCGGCCTGCCGCCTCACATTTGGAAAAAGCAGATCGGTGAGACCGAGTATTGCATCGGTGCGCTGCCGCTGGGTGGCTACGTCAAAATGGCGGGGATGGTGGATGAGTCGCTCGACTCCAAGATCGAGGGCAAGCCCGACGAGTTCATGTCCAAGCCGATTTGGAAACGCGCCATTGTGATAGCCGCCGGCCCGGTGATGAACATCGTGCTCGCCATCGTGCTGTTCGCCGGCCTGGCCTATTTCGCCGGCCTTCCCGAGCTGGTGCCGGTGGTGCGCGAAGTGCTCGCCGATTCCCCGGCGCAACGCCTCGGCCTGCAACCCGGCGACCGCATTTTGGCGGTGGCCGATCAGGAGATTCACACGTGGAAGGAGCTGACCGGGATCATTCACGCCAGTCCCAACAAGCCGCTGGCGATCACGTGGGAACGCAACGGCGAGCGCATGCACGCCGAGGTGACGCCGCGGCTGGATCCTCAAAACAACATCGGGCTGATCGGCATTGCCCCGCAAGAAAGCCGGCGCCATTACAGCTTTCTGGAATCCTGGCCCGTGGGCGTGAACCTGTCGTGGCAGGTGACCAGCCACATGGGCAGAATGCTGGCGCGGTTGTTTAGTGGCGAAGGCTCGCTGAAGCGGGAGTTGACCGGCCCGATCGGCATCGCGGTGATCGCCGGCGAAGCAGCCCGCCAGGGGTGGGAGAGCCTGATCGAGCTGCTGGCGCTCATCAGCGTCAACCTGGCGGTGATCAACTTGTTGCCGATCCCGGTGTTGGATGGCGGGCACTTGGTTTTCCTCGGCCTGGAGGCCGTGATGCGGCGGCCAGTCTCCGTGAAGACCAGGCTGGTCATGCATCAGGTCGTGATTGCGTTGTTGCTGCTGTTGACGGTGTTCATCACCTTTAACGACATTCAACGGCTGCTGCAAAAAGTCTGGTAGGCCGGCCCTGCACCGCCATGGCAGCGGTGCAACCAGTTGCTACCGGTTGTGGCCGCCGCAGGCAAGCCTCTCACTCTTGACGCCAGAGAAAGCCGCATGAGATTCGCGAAACGGATGAGTCGTCTGGGCACCGAGACCGCCTTCGAAGTGCTGGCGCGCGCCCGGCAACTCGAAGCGCAGGGCAAGCACATCATCCATCTTGAAATCGGTGAACCGGATTTCGACACCCCTTCGTTCATTGTTGAGCAGGCGGTCACGGCGCTGCGCCGCGGCCGCACGCATTATTCGCCGGCTTCCGGCATTCGCGAACTGCGCCAGGCGATTGTCGAAGACGTTGCCCGCACGCGCGGCGTGACGGTCACCCCGGAAAACGTGGTGGTCACGCCCGGCGCCAAGCCCATTATGTTTTTTGCCCTGCTCGCCCTCATCGACCCCGAGGATGAAGTCATTTACCCCAACCCCGGCTTTCCCATTTATGAATCGGTGATTGAGTTTTCCGGCGCGCACGCCGTGCCGCTGCCGCTGCAGGAGCGCAAGGGCTTCCGTTTCGAGATCGATGATCTCGAGGCGCTGATCACCCCGCGCACGCGCATGATCGTCATCAACTCGCCGCAAAACCCCACCGGCGGCGTCATGACCCGCGAGGATGTGCAGGCGGTGGCGGAACTGGCGCGCCAGCGGGACTTGTGGGTGTTGAGCGACGAGATCTACAAAGACATTCTCTACGCCGGCGAGCATGCCAGCATTCTCTCCGAACCCGGCATGCTGGAACGCACGATTTTGCTGGATGGCTTTTCCAAAACCTATGCGATGACCGGCTGGCGCCTGGGTTACGGCGTGATGCCCGTGCCGCTGGCGCGCCAGGTCGAGTTGTTGATGATCAACAGCAACAGTTGCACCGCGACCTTCACGCAGGACGCCGGCATCGCCGCGCTGCAAGGCCCCAGGGATGAGGTGCAGGCGTTTGTCGCCGAATTTCGCCGGCGCCGCGACTTGATGGTAGCCGGCCTCAATGAGATCAAGGGCGTGACCTGCAACAATCCGCTGGGCGCGTTTTACTGCTTTCCCAATGTCTCCCGCGTGCCGTTGGCCAGCAAGCCGCTGGCGGAACTGCTGCTCAATCAAGCCGGAGTGGCGGTGCTCTCCGGCACGGCTTTCGGAAAATACGGTGAAGGGTACCTGCGCCTGAGTTACGCCAATTCAGTGGAAAACATTCAGGAAGGCCTGCGCCGCATGCAGCGGGTCATCGAAGCGCTGTGAGACCCGCCTCACTCTGCCTCAGCTCCCCGGGGAAATGAGGCTACCGGAAAGAGTTCTGCTATGGAAAATGCCAGTCCCATCTCCGCCGTGAAGAGAACGCCGTTGCACGACGTGCATGTCCGCCTGGGCGCCAAGATGGTCGAGTTTGCCGGTTACTACATGCCGGTGCAATACCGCGGCATCATCGAAGAGCATCACAACGTGCGCCGCGCGGTCGGTGTGTTTGATGTCTCACATATGGGTGAATTCGAATTCCGCGGCCCGGGCGCACTCGCCTTTTTGCAGCGCATGACCATCAATGACGTGGCGCGGCTGGCGCCCTATCAGGCGCAATATACCGCCATGTGCTATCCCGACGGCGGCATCGTGGATGACTTGATCCTCTACCGTTTGCCCGACCGCTATCTCGCCGTCGTCAACGCCGCCAATCTCCGCAAGGATTGGGATTGGCTGCAGCAGGAGGCCACGCCCGCGGCCGGCATGGTTGATGTCAGCGAGCAGACCGGTTTGCTGGCCGTGCAGGGCCGGCACGCCCAGGCCACCCTGCAGAAGCTCACTGCCGTGCCTTTGAGCGGGATCAAGTACTACTGGCTGGCGCCGGCTGAGGTCGCCGGCGTGCCGGCTTTGATCTCGCGCACCGGTTACACCGGCGAAGATGGCTTCGAGATCGCCTGCGACGCGCGGCATACCGTCAAAGTGTGGGAGGCGCTCTTTGAGGCCGGCCGGGAATTCGAGATTGAGCCGATCGGCCTGGGCGCGCGCGACACGCTGCGGCTGGAGATGAAGTTCTGCCTGTATGGCAATGATATCGACCAAACCACCAATCCTTTGGAAGCCGGGCTGGGCTGGATTACCAAACTTGACAAGGGCGACTTCATTGGCCGGGACGCCATTGCCAACGCCAAGGCCCAGGGCCTGCGCCGCAAGCTGGTGGGATTCGAATTGCCGGGCAAACACCTGGCGCGGCACGGCTACGCGATTTTGAAAGACGGCACCACCATTGGGCATGTCACCAGCGGCACGTTTTCACCCAGCCTGCAAAAGGCCATCGGCATGGGTTACGTCGCGACCGCGCACAGCGCGGTGGGAACCGAAGTGGCGGTGGATGTTCGCGGCCGGGCGATTACGGCGCGCCTGGTGGCGACGCCGTTTTATCGCCGGGACTATTGAAACGCGGCCCGCGCCCCAGGGCCGGGATGGCCGACACCTATTACCTCGTGAGGCGGTGAAAAATAGATGGCGGGAAAATCTGTAAAGCTCTCGCAGCGGCAAAAAGAAGAGATTCTTGGCATTCTGCTGCTCATGCTCGGCGTGCTCGTGCTGGCGAGTCTGGTTTCCTATGATCCCGCCGAAGAGCCGCAGGGCATCCAGTTCATCAAAATCCATAATGCCATGGGCGTGGCGGGCGTGTACATTTCGTATGTGCTCATCAAGATTCTGTTCGGCTATTCCGCCATTTTGATTCCCTTCGTGGTGATGGCCTGGGGCTGGTTTTACTTCCGCGGCTACAAGCGCGAGAAGATGGTGAATGCGACCTATGTCACGCTGCTAGCCGCGCTCTATTTCGCCACCTGGCTGGGTTTGCCGCACGCCATGCAGGAAGGCAGTCCGCAGGTCAATTACTCCCATTCCGGTTTGATTGGCGCCTTCCTCTCGCATTTCCTGCATCGCGCGTTGGGCGCCATCGGCAGCGTGATCGTGATGCTTACCCTCGGCGCGGTCACCTTGATGGTCGCAACCCAGATGAGTCTGCACGAAGTCTGGCGCAAGCTGATGGCAGGCCTGGACCGCGTGCGTGAGTTGTTCGCGGGCGGCTGGACTTCGTTGCGCGACTGGCGGCCGGCGATTCCCAAGCCCTCGCCTGCGTCCTGGCGCGCTGCTGAGCCGGATGACGAAGAAGAGCCAGCGGCGGCGGCAGCAGAGACGGTGGCCGAGCCGGAGGAGCCGCGCTGGAAGAAGCTCGCGCGTCTGCGTGCCGCCGAAGATCACACCAGCGGCAGCGTCTTTCCCGGCGCGAGTTTTCCGCCGCCTGCCGGCAGCGGCAACGAGAAAGTCGCCTTCGACGCGGTTCGTCCGGCCAAAGCGGAAGCACCGGCGGAGATGGGCCGCGCCCTGGAGGCGGACAAGCCCAGACCCGCGGGCAACTACGTCTTTCCCTCGCTGGAATTGCTCAGCGTGCCGCCGGCAGAACAGCAAAAGGTGCAGAGCCGCGATGAGCTTCTGAGCCTGGCGCGCGTGTTGGAAGAGCGGCTGCTGGAATTCGACGTCGAGGGCAAAGTGGTCGAGATCAACCCGGGCCCGGTGATCACGCGCTACGAATACGAGCCGGCGCCCGGCATCAAAGTCTCGCGCATTACCGCGCTCGCCGATGATTTGGCGCTGGCCATGCGCGCCAAGCGCATCCGCATCGTCGCGCCCATTCCCGGCAAAGCCGCGGTCGGCATCGAGCTGCCGAATCCCGAGCCGCAAGTGGTGGATTTGCGCGGCCTGCTCGATTCCGATGCCTTCCGGCAGTCGACCTCGCCGTTGACCCTTGCGCTCGGCAAGACCATCTCCGGCCAGGTGTATGTGACCTCTCTGGAAAGAATGCCGCACTTGCTCATCGCCGGCGCCACCGGCTCGGGCAAAAGCGTTTGTTTGAACACCATCATCGCCAGCATTCTCTACAAGGCGCATCCGCGCGACGTGCAGTTCGTGCTGGTCGATCCCAAGCGGCTGGAGCTTTCCAGTTACCGCATGCTGCGCCGCCATCATTTGAACTATCGCGATGATCTGAACGAAGAAGTGGTGACCTCGCCGCAAAACGCTCTCGCCATTCTGCGCAGCCTGGAATGGGAAATGGAAAACCGCTACACCCTGCTGGCGCGGGTCGGCTCGCGCAACATCGCGGAGTACAATCAGCGCCTGCGGGAGGGCAAGCTCGCGGCGCCGGAGGAAGCGGGCGCGCCCGAGGGGGAACTGGAACTGAAGCCGCTGCCTTACATCGTGTTGGTGATCGATGAGTTGGCGGATCTCATGCTGACCGCCGCCAAGGAAGTCGAGGAGCCGATTGCACGCCTGACCCAGCTCTCCCGCGCGGTCGGCATTCATCTGATCGTGGCAACGCAGCGGCCCTCGGTGGATGTCATCACCGGTGTGATCAAAGCCAACTTCCCGGCGCGCATCGCCTTTCAAGTGGCCTCGAAAATCGATTCGCGCACGATTCTTGACATGAACGGCGCGGAAAAACTGCTGGGCAGCGGCGACATGCTCTTCCTGCCGCCGGGCAGCCCGGAGGCGGTGCGCATTCACGGCGCCTATGTTTCCTCGGAAGACATCGAACGCACCATCGAGCATATCCGCAATCAGCCAGCCTTCGAAAAGACCCTGCTGCCGGTGCGGCAGGAGGACAGCGGCACGGACGACGGTTATGGCCCGGCGGCAGACGGCCGCCGCGATGAGCTTTTTCACGAAGCCTTGAAACTGGTGGTGCGCCACCAGCAAGGTTCGATTTCGCTGCTGCAGCGCCGTTTGAAAATCGGCTATTCCCGCGCTGCACGCCTGATCGACGAGTTGGAAGCCGCGGGCATCGTGGGCGCGTTTGACGGCAGCAAAGCCCGCGAAGTGCTCGTGGATGAATCTTATCTTGAAGAAATGGGACTGGAATAAAAGATGAACGCTTCCGCCTTGTTTGGGGCGCCCGGCGCCCGCACTTCCGCCACGGTTTCCCGCGTCGTTTCGTTTCGCAATCGCCTGCTGCTGTTTGCGGCGCTGGCGGCCACGCTGGGGTTCGCGCCGCGCCAGGATAGCAATGCCGATAAAATCATCGGCCGCGTGCGCGCCACCTATGAAAAGCTCGAGGCCATGACCGCGGATTTTCAAAAGGAATACACCTGGGCGCTCGCCGGCGAAACCCAAACCCTCGCCGGCAAGCTCTATCTCAAAAAGGGCGACCGGTACCGCGTCGAGACCGACCTGCAAACCATTGTCACCGACGGCAAGACCGTGTGGACCTACTCGGTGGACAAGCAGCAGGTATTCATCGACAACGTGACGAAGTCGCAGGAGAATCCCCTGCCGCGGGACTTGCTCATCAAGTACACCAATGATTTCAAGGCGGAATATCTGCGTGATGAGCGCCTCGAGCAGGGCGACTGCCACGTCGTGCGCCTCGCCCCGCGCCGGGAGGATGAATCCTTCGCCAAATCCGTGACAGTTTGGGTGGATAAGAAGAGCTGGATCGCGGTCAAGATCGAGCAAGTCGATCTCAACGAAAACCTGACGGTTTACAAATTGCAGAATATCGCGATCAACCCGGCGCTCGCGGATCAATTGTTCACGTTCAAGATTCCGGACAACGTGGAAGTGGTGGATTGGAGGGGGACCACGAAGTAACCGCCGTGACCCTGCCGAGCCGGCCTGCACCGCCGGGCCGCTGAGTGAGCTGGGAATTCAATCCAGCAGCACTCCGCGACGCGGCGGTGTGCTTTTTTGGGGGGGAATAAAGCCTCTGCTCTTGACCTCACGTTTCGGCTGATGATCGCCTGCGGATCAATCCTGCAGCGCAACTTTGCGCCCGCGACAAGCAGGCGCATGCGGCAGAAGCAAGTTGGATTGCCAGATTCCTTCTCTCTGACGCTTCACCCGCCTCACCGCTCTCCCGCGGCTTTCCGCACTTGAAACACCATCACCGCGCGATCGGGATCCATTTCCAAACACGTCGCCACCGCCGGCATGGCCTTGCCATAGGGTGGAATCTGGCGCATGCCCAGCCCTTTGATCGACGATTGCGGCAGAAACAGGCGCAAACCGATTTCCGGCAGGCGCAGGACCACCGAACGCGAGGGCGCCGGGCTGTGACAAATCTCCGCCTTGCAGGGCATGCCGAGATGCTGCGCGACATAGACGCATTTGTAATAAAACTCCGCGCGCGCCTGCAAGCGCTGCAACCGTTGCGTCAGGCGTTCCTGGGTTTGCGCGGCCTGGCGCAAGTCTTCGAGGGAATAGCGCGGCGCACCGGTTTGCAGAAAGGCAATGAGCTGGCGCTGCATGAGCAAATCGACATAACGCCGGAGTGGCGAGGTGATCTGGGCATAGCCTTCGAGGCCGAGATCGCGATGGGGCGCGCGTTGCACACTCAGTTGCGGCCGGGCAAAGCGCGGCTCGCTCTCCGTGCCGGTTTCCTCCTCGCTGGGGCTGGCTTGATCCTGCGTGCGATACAGACAGGGCAGGCCGTGCTCGGCGCAAAAGCCGGCAGCCGCGCCATTGGCAGCGATCATCCACTCCGCGATCATCTTGCGCGCGGCGCTGTTCTGCGCGTAGCGCCGCAGCTCCACCTGTCCCGAAGCCTCGAGCAAAACGTCGATCTGCTCGCGCGCGAAAATGCGGCCGCCGGCTGCCACCCGCGCCGCCTCAAGTTGCTGCGCACCGGCCAGCCAGGTCTGCAGCGCACTGTTCCACGGCCCGGGCGCGCCCACCTCCAGCCACATCTCAATCTCTTCGTAATCGGCATTACGGCCGACGGTCAGGCTTTCGCAGACCAGTCGGCTGAAACGGAATTCGCCATTTGCCGTGTTGGTGAAATAGAATGACATCACCTCGCGCGTGAGGCTGGCCTGCAATCCCGCCGCGCGGTTGACTGCCTCGGGCAGCATGTTGATGGTGACGTGCGGCAAGTAGGCGGAGGCACCCAGCTCTGCCGCCCACATATCCCACACACTACCTGCGGGAACAAAGGCGGTAAGATCCGGCACGTGCACGCCGATTTCCACGCCTTCTTGCGTGCGGCGAAAGCTGAGCGCGTCATCGCGATCATGCGTCTCGGGATTGTCAACAGTCAGAACCACCGTTGGCGCGCTGGCGGGAGCAGTGGCCGCAGCCGGCGAGGCAAATGCGTCAGGTGCAACGCGCGCCAGCCGGCGCACATGGCGGCGCAGCACCGGCTCGGAGGAAACGAACAAGTCGGCGTCTGCGGCGAGCCATTCCATGCGCTTGAGCCAGTCGAACAACAACATCCGAATGTCGCGATAGCCGGTGAGGGAATGAAGCGTGCGCGCCTGCCGCACGAACTGCTGGCGCCAGGCGAGGGGATAGCAGCCGCGCTGCTCATAGGTGGCGCGCGCCAGGCGCAACAACCGTCTAGCCAGCGGATGTTGATCGAGTTCGGCACGGCGCCAGGATTTCTTCAGCGAATCGCGAAAAAGATCAAACAGAGCTTGAAACAGCTTTTGGCGCTGTTCCTCTTTGGGATTCGGGAGCGGGGTGAGGTTTTCGGGGGCAGGCCCGGAATTCGGCTGGGCAGCGAGATTGGCTGTCATGATGGCTCGAGCTTGGTCGCACTGCCGTTGCCGGCCGCGACGGATAAGGTGCAGAGGGGCAATCGCCACGGCGCGGAAAATCGGCGCAGCTTCATCGCGGCTGTCAACTTTCGGCAGCGCTTCGTGGTTGCGCAGGCTCAAGGCAGCAACTGCAGGACGGGAGGTGAAATGAATTTCGCCCGGGCCGGCGTTTTCACCCGAACAAAAAGAAAATGTACCTGCCCGCCATTATCGCGGCGGCGGTCACGGCACAGGCTTGCATGTCCGTCTGAAATTACTATCTTGAGCCACGGCCAATATACACAAAACTGTGCGCCAATCCAAAAATCAAAAATAGCGGGCCTCGCTTTTGAGGATGCGGCTCAGCCGCCACAATGCAGTCTTGAGATCCTCGGTGAGTTGAAAGGTGCCGGGCAGGCTTTCGACACGAACCCAGTATTGCCGGAATTCGCGGCTGTCGAACGTGCGGACCTGCCGCCTGGTGATGCGGCTGATGCGGTACAAATCGCTCATGAATTGAAATTGAAACGGTTCCAACCGGCCACGCCAATAACGCAGATCAACATCAACGGGCACCTGCTCTCCGTGAGGAAGCTCAAGCGGTTTCTTCATCTCGACCTCCTTTTGAATAGGTGATGGTGTCTATTGAGTCACCAAGATTGACCTTAATATAGTGTCTGTAGGTACACTTCACAAGTGAAAACTTGAATCCAGGTATACGAATGAGCACTTTTTTTCTGGAATGTGGCCTTTCCTGCATGCTGAGGGGTTTTCGCGCTGAGGTGATAAGTTTCGTGGTGGTCACATTGTGTGCCTTGCCAGTACCCGCACAACCGCCATTTGCAGACGACCGAATCGAACTTTCTCCCGGAGACAGCGCAACCTTTGTTTACACCAACAAACAGTCGGCTTTCTATTACGGCGAAGCCGGAAGTGGTAACCGAGTTGCTTTCCAGGGGCTTACTGTCCTGACGCAGGAGTACCTCGAAGACTATCTCCTGCTTGTCGATGGCGCAACACTCGATCGGCGCCGCAGCCGCGTGGAGATCTATCCCGACCGGCTGGTGCGGCGATACGCCGGCGCTGGCGTCGTGGAGGAAGTGAGGTTGCTGGACAGCCTGAATGTGCTGGCGGTGAAGGTCAGGCTTTCCTCCCGCGGGCAGGTGGCGTTGCTGCCGGCTTTCAGCGGTTCCCGCCGGCCCGAAGATTTTTTGCAGCACCGCCTGGCCGGCGATTCGGCATTTGCGGTGGCACTGCGCAGCCGGCTTTCATCCCAAGCAGGCGTGGACTATCCGGCGTGGGCAGCGATAGCGAGCGAACCGCCGGCGCGGCTCAGCGCACCAATTTCGCCACAGCCGGTTGCGCCCGCCACCGGCAACGCGGCAGCCGCCGGATTCGCGGATTGGTTCGCCAGTCCGTGCCTCGTACCCATGTCCTTCTCGGTGACGGGAAACGACAGCGTCCTCTTTTTCGTCATGGTAGGAAACAGCGATGAAGAGATTGTGAGGCTGCAGCGAATCCTGCGCAAAGACTATGCGCTCCTGGCTGCCCGGCGGCAACAGCGGCTGCAGCAGTTGTTGGCGCATTCGGCTTTTGCTTCGAATCTGCCTGATTTTGACCGGGCGGTGCGCTGGGCCAAGGTGTCGCTCGATGCGCTCATCATGAATCAGCAGGGCAAGGGCATTTTCGCGGGTCTGCCCTGGTTCAACAACTACTGGGGCCGCGACACGTTCATCTCACTGCCAGGCGCGACGCTGGTCACCGGCAATTACGCCGAGGCGCGGGAAATCCTGCTCTCTTTCGGCCGCTTTCAACTCCGCGATCCGGCGGAGGCGCGCGATGGGCGCATTCCCAATCGCGTCATGCCCGGCGAAATCATCTACAACACCGCGGACGGCACGCCGTGGTTCATCCTCGCGGCGTGGGATTATTACCGCTGCAGCGGTGATGAGAGCTTTGCCGCGGAGATGCTGCCGGTGGCGGGCTACGCCGTCACTGCGGCGCTGACGCATACCGTTGATGCGTCCGGCTTCTTCACGCACGCGGACGCGGATACCTGGATGGATGCCGTGGGCCCGCAGGGCCCCTGGTCGCCGCGCGGCAACCGCGCCGTCGAGATTCAAGTGCTCTGGTATGCGGCGCTGCAGCGCACCGCAGAAGTGGCGGACAAACACGATGAGGTTGAATTGGCACGCACCTGCCGCGCCGCCGCCGAGCGTTTGCGCCGCCAGTTTGCAGCCCTCTATTGGGATGCCCAACACCGGCGTCTGTTTGATCATCTCAATGCGGATGGCAGCCCGGACCTGCAGCTCCGGCCCAATCAGATCTTTGCAGTTTCAGTGCCGGCTGCGCCGTTGTTGGCGCTGGAACAGGCGGCCTCGGTCACTGCCGAGGTGGTGCAGCAACTGACTTATCCTTATGGTGTCGCCTCCCTCTCGCAGCACGATGACAATTTTCATCCCTACCATCACTATGCGCCGTACTACGTGCAAGATGCCGCTTACCACAACGGCATTGTGTGGACCTGGCTCTCCGGCCCGGTGAACACCGCCTTGTGCCGCTTTGGCCGGCAGGATCTGGCGTTTCAACTCCTGCAGAGCGCCAGCGAGCAAATACTCATGCGCGGCTGCCGCGGCACGCAGTCCGAGCTGCTCGATGCCCTGCCGCGGCCCGGCGAAAATTTCCCGCGGCTGTCAGGCACGGTGAGCCAGGCCTGGAATCTGGCGGAGTTTCTGCGCAATCTTTATCAGGACATTCTCGGCGTCACGATCGACGCACCGGCCAACACGCTGCGCTTGCAGCCGCGGCTGCCCGAGGCACTCACCTCGGTGAATTTCAAAGTCTGGGTGGGAAAACAGCCAGTGGCGGTCGCTTATGCCCGAAACGGCGGTCAATTCACGGTCGAATTGCAGCCCGGCCCGGCCGCGGCTCCATTGAGTTTTGAAATCTTTGATGCGGCCAGCGCAACGGTTGGCCGCGGCCAGCTTCGCGCGCAGGAGAAAGTCGCGCTCACCTTCAGTCGCGCGGAACAAAAGTTGGTCTCGAGTTCAGCCAAGATCGCAACGCAGGCGCGGATTGATTCCGCCTATCGCCATCCGCTGCTGGCAGAAGTCGCGTTTGCGCAGCCGTATCTCCGTCCTGATTTGCCGGCCTTGCGCGGGCCGGCATGGCCGCTGTTGAATTCGGCGCAGGCCGTGCGGCCCTTTCCCGCGCGCACCGTCATCACGCTGACGGACCCGGCCGGCGATGACCGCGGGCCGGATGGCCGGTATCAATATCCCCAGAATCCTGCTTTTGCAGCCGGCATGTTCGATTTGCGCCGGATCGAGGTGGCGCAGCAAGATTCGCTGGTGCATTTTCGCCTGCAATTTGAGCGGCTGGTGCAACCGGGCTGGCATCCGGAGTACGGTTATCAATTAACCTTCGCCGCCATTGCAATCGACACCGACCGCGACGCCGCCACCGGCACGCGCGCCGTGGGAGCGAACAGCAATCAAATCCTGCCGCAGGATTTTGGAGCCGACCGGCTGGTCTATCTCGGCGGCGGCGCGTTGGTGCACGATGCTGCCGGCCGCACGCTGCTGCACTTTGTTCCCGATGATCCCGCCCGCACGCCCGGCAACGTTGAGAACGCCACGATCACGGTGGCGCTGCCGCTGCGCTTTTTCGGCGGGGCGGTGGAGAAGTGGCGGCTTGCGGTTTATACCGGCGGACAGGATGATCACGGCGGCGCGGGTGTCGGAGAATTTCGCGCCGTGCTGCCGCAAGCAGGAGAATGGCACGGCGGCGGTGGCGAGCACGCAAGCGGGAATTGCAATGTCTATGACAGCGCCATCAGCAGGTAGCGATTGCTTGTCGAGATAGGGAGAAACGGGTCGAGTCGCGCAGTTTGAATTCGCGCCGGCAAGAAAAGCATTGTATTCGGCGGGTGGAGTGCTATATTTGACTCGACCTCATTGTTGAATTGAGCCGTGCGCTGCCGGCCTGCGCGGCGGCCACTGGAATCGGGCACCAGCCTGTGAAGCGACCAATCTGCGCATGAGGAGTCTGGACAAAAATCTCCCTGCATTCGAAGACTTCAAGCTCGGCTATCCGCGCCGGATCGAGCGGGCGCTGCTGGCGGTGATTGTGCTCACGCTGCTGGCGGGCTATGCCAGCCAATTCTGGCAGTTGCCGCTGGCGCAAGAGCGCCTCGAAGTCAAGATTCCCGTGATCACAGTGGAGAATGTGCCGGCTACCAAGCAGGGCAGCCGCCTGCCGCCGCCACCCAAGCCGGCGGTGGTGCTGCCCAGCACGGAGGAACTCGTTCCCAAGACGGAAGTGCCAGAACCGGTGCAGCAGCAAGCAGGCGAAGCCGCAGACTCCGCGGCAACCGGCGAGGCTGCGGGTGAGATCGGCGCCCTGGAAGAAGTCGGTGGTGGTCTGCTTTCCCCGGCGCGGCCGCTGGCTTCCGTTTTTCCGCAGTTTCCTGAAGCGGAACGCAAAAAGGGCGGGCGCGGCGAAGTCAAGCTGAGTGTCGAAATCAGCGAGCGCGGCAAAGTGGTGAGCGTCACGATTCTGGAGAACACCACCGGCAGCGACCTGTGCGCCGAGGCTGCCAAAAAAGCAGCACAAGCGACACGCTTTTTGCCCGCGCGCGGCAGAAACGGTCCGATGCGTTCCTGGTTCACCTTGTCATACAATTTCGACTATCGCCGGTGATCGTGCAATTGTCAAGCAGGCGCGTAACTGGTGTGCTGGTGGGTGTGTGAGCAACTGACTCATCCAACTTTGGTATTGTGTACATCGTCTTTACAATTGCGTACAGTTGCAACACGACAGCGTCCGATTCCAAAAGATGCGGCTTATTGATGCCGGCGCAAGTCGCTGAAAAACATCGAAACGGCTGCGGAGATGGCGCTGTGATTGCGAGTCGTGAGTGGCACGACGCTTGCGTTGAAAAACAAGGGAACACGAAGAGAATCCAAGAGATTAAACCCTTGTGCAGCTCGCGTCTGTTCTGATGAAGATAGAGCTGGCTGTGCACTTGACCCCGAAGAGAGCATGAGTTGAACAGACCTTGCTCATGTCGAAGACCAAGCGCCCGCGCGTTGGCGCGGTGCGAGTGACACGAGCCTTGATGATGAAAATCCTCGCAGGTGTTGCAGTGCCGTGGTAATTCAACCGAGGCTTGAAAGGAGAAAAACTCCATGAAAACGAAAGCCTGCTTTTTGGCCCTTGGCCTGACGCTGACGAGTTTTGCAATCAGCGGTTGTTACACGCAACTCGCGCGCCCAGTTCAAGAGGATGAACCTGAAGCCGCCGCCGTGCAGGAAGAATATGCGGAGCAGGAGGAAGAGGCTGCGTACGCGAATGCCAATGATGATGACGAGCGCGACCGGCCGGAGGTGACCAACATCTACATCTATGATTCCTACCGGTATCATGTATGGGACCTGTGGGATCCCTGGGATCCGTGGTACTATTCCTGGTACTATCGCCATCATCCCCGCAATCGATTCTATCTCTCGATTGGCTGGGGCGCCTACTATGACTACTGGAACTGGTGCGGCACCCGCTGGGCCGGGTATTGGGATCCTTGGGATTGGAACTATTATTCGTGGTGGGGGCCGCGTCCCTACTACCAACCCGGCTGGATTTACTATCCTGATTCACCCATTTATGATCCGGGTGTTCCCGGCAAGAAACGCGACTTTGGCCGGCGCGGCAGCCGCGGCAGCGGCGACGATTTCGGCGACCGGCGCGGCACCGTCGGCCAACCGATTGCCGATCGCACCAGCATCAGCAAGCCCGGGGAGACCGTATTTGATCGCGCCGCCGATGGCTCGTATCGCCGGCAACGCCGCACGGACGTGAACGCCCGCGAACGCACCGCGACGGATCAAGGCCAGAACACCGACCGCCGGCGCGTTTCCCGGCGCAGCACCGAAGATCGAACCACCGATGCGGTCACCACCCCGCGCGCCAATGACCGCACTTACACGGCTCCCAGCACGTCAAAAAGAACCGACAGCGTCAGCAAGCCAAAATCCTCGGGCAAGCGCGAATCCGCCACGCGGCGCGAAGGCCGGAAGTCTTCCAATGAAGGCTCCAGTTCACGCCGGGTCGCGCCGGCACGCGAATCATCTTCCGGCAGCGCGCCCGCGGTGCAGAGCTCCAGAAATTCCTCCGGAAATTCCGGTGCCTCCAGCCGAGGCAGCTCAAGCTCGGGATCCAAATCCAGTAATTCCGGTTCTTCCAGCCGCCGCGACAAGAACTGAGTGCGCGGACAGGAACGCAGTCCAAACGCGACATGGAGATGACTATGAGAATAAAGCATGGTTTGCTGGCGCTGCTTCTGGGATTTGCCGCTGCCGGCCTGCTGGCGCCCACACAGGCCCAGGAAGAGGTGTTTCAGCGTGGCATCGAATTTGGCATTGGCGGCCGCGCCATGGGCATGGGCGGCGCTTACACCGGCGTCGGTGACGATTACAGTGCTGCATTTTGGAATCCGGCAGCGTTGACGCAAATCCGCCGGTTGGAAGGCTTCGCGACCCTGAGCCATGCCCAACGTGAGAACGAGGCAACCTTTGGCTTCACGCGCCACCTCGACAAGGCCTCAGCCACCAATTTCAACAGCCTGGGCCTGGCTTATCCCATTCCCACCTATCGCGGCAGCCTGGTCTTCTCGCTTGGCTACCATCGCGTCCGGCCTTATGACAGCAATTTCAGTTTTGCCTGGTTCAACAACACGCCGGAGGATTCGGTCAATCAGCGCTGGAGCGAGCTGGAGGACGGCAGTCTGAGCACTTGGACATTTGCGGGGGCGACCGAAGTGGCGCCCAATTTCTCGGTGGGCGCCGCCCTCAATCTCTGGTCCGGCAAGAATGACTATCTCAGCAGTTTCGTTGAAAACGATATTCTCGACCTCTACACCTTCCGTTCCTATCGCAACGATGACGCCCTGGTTTCGGAGTTCTCCGGCATCAATGTGAAGCTCGCCGGCTTGTATCGCGCATCTTCCCTGCTGCGGCTGGGTTTCACCCTGGGCACACCCACGACTTTCACGGTCAAGGACCGTTGGGATGTCACCGACGAAACCGAATTTGATGACGGCGAAATCGAAAGCGGCAGTGACGCCGGCCGCTATGAGTACAAGATCCGTTCGCCCTTCTCTCTGGGTGCCGGCGCCGCAGTGAATGCCGCCGGTTTGCTGCTGAGCGGCAGCGTGGAACACAACGATTGGTCGCAGATTCGCTATACCACCGAGCCGCCGATAGAAGGCCTGTCCCGCAACGAGGCCAATGATGAACTGGCGCGGAACTATCGCGCCACCACCCGCCTGCGTCTGGGCGCGGAATTCACGCTGCCGGTGCTCGATGTGCAACTGCGCGCCGGCTATTTCCGCGATCCCAATCCCCTGAAGGGATTGCCGGACAATGCCGATCGCGAGTTTCTGACAGCGGGCGTGGGCATCTTCCTGGACAAGCAAGTGCGCCTCGACCTCGCCGTGCTCACCGGCCAGTGGCATGACTACAAGGAGCCGCTGGGTGATTTCAGCGACACGCTTGTGCCGGTTTCCGAAAAAATCACCATGAATCAAGCCTTCGCTTCTCTCGCATTTCGTTTCTAAAAGGATTGGCCTGTGAGGCGCTTTCGCCTGTTTTTGCGTGGGGTGCCGATTCTGCTCGTCACTGCTTGCTCCCTGTTGGCCCAGGAGCGGGCAGTGACGTTGCTTTTGCAGGACGGCTCCTCCTTTGCCTGCACCGTGAATGACGTGTGGCGCGGGCAGGTGTATTTTGAAGCAACGTCCGCGAAAGATGCATTTACTTACGGGGAAGTTATCGCGCTGGAAAAAATCGCGGCGGTGCGCCTGGCGAACGGCCGGCAACTCTCGCCGGAAGCGTACGCGGAGCAGTGGCAGAAAAAAGAACCGGCCCCCGCTCCACCGTCTGCAGCCACGCCCAAGACAGAGACGGTATTGCCTCCGCCCGCCCGCCCCTCACCCGCAGTAACAAGCCCCGCTGCTCAGCCGTCACGGCCTGAGCTTTTTCCCGCGGCCGCCCCGCAAACGGGACTTGCCAGTGCCACACTCGATACCACGCGCCGGCGCTACATCATCGGCTTGGGCTGGCTCGAGCCGCCGCGGCCGCCGCTCACCGCTCCGGTGGACTATGTTCAGGTTGCGGATCTGCTCGCGGCCAGCGGTCTGGCGGGCAGGCTGCTCTATCAAGTCGGCAGTGGCGAACTGCGGGGCCGCGAGCTTGCTCCCAGTCAGCGCAAGCTCATTGAAGCGCTGCTGCAGTCGCGCACGTGGGCCAGTCGCAAGGCGGAGCTGCGCCAGGCCCATTTGCAGGCCTATGCCGGATATCAGCGCCTGCTGCAGCAGAATCCCGCGAGGCTAAGCCGCGAATTCCAATTTCAACCCGAACGGGAAGCGTACGGCTTTCTGGAATTCGTGCAGTTTTTGCATGCCGAAAACGCGCCTCTCTTCACCGACAAATGGCAAAAAGTCGAGAACGCCTTTGCTCCCGAGGCGGCGACCGCGTTGCAGGATATTCTGGCCAACTATGATGATTGGTATTACCTGTACGGCCAGGAGGTTGAAAAGCCCTGAGGCGGTGAGCAGAGTTGATCGCCGACGGCTAACCCGCCGGCAACGGAGAGAATCCCCACCGCGAAGAAATCGCAACCCGCAAGGCAATTTCCCACGCATTGGTGCACCCAACTGTTTAAGCGTGATCCGCCGGGTATTGCCACCGTTGGAAAGCGAGTTTGTTTTCCTGCAAAGACACCGCTTGTTGCAGACTTATCTGAATGACGGCGTCTTTCGGCAATTGCACAATCCCGAGTGCTTCAGGCAAGTGGAACTCATCCTCGGTGCCCTGACTGGCTTCATCAGCAGGTCTTCGCGCCCGAAACCCGGCGTGCTGATCTCATCCTGGTCGATCCCCCGCCTGACGAGGCGTTCTCGAGAGACGCGCTGCCAACGTCGCGTCCCTGAACTGCAACGCGAATTCTCCTGCTGGCCTGCTGTGCCCACCGAAAAGAAAACGGGCATCTTCCGGCCGCGCCGAAAGATGCCCGCGTACGCCATTCAAATCCAGACGGCTTCCGCCCAACCTTTCCCCCTCCTTCCCGCCACACCAGGGCTGGGCCTATCTCACCAGCAGCATTTTCCTGACAGCCGTGAAGCCGTCGGTCTGCAACTGGTAGAAGTAGACGCCGGTGGG
>JBBIKM010000006.1:37590-70123 GCA_037445455.1 bacterium
GCCGGTGGGGAGATCGTTGGCGGCAAACTTCACCCGGTGCACGCCCAGCGGCAACCTCTGATTCCTCACCAGCACCGCCACTTCCTCACCGAGCGTGTTGAACACGCGCAAATTCACGGTGGCTGGCCGGGCCAGCGCAAAGGCGATCGCCGTTTCCGGGTTGAAGGGATTCGGATAGTTCTGCAAGAGTGCAAAGGCCAGTGGCGGCTCACTTGTCTTGTCGTCGACCGCCGAGATGGGGATGGCCAGCTTCGCCATTTGCGCGGCAGTCAACGGCTGGGCATACTGGCTGAGCATTTGCGCGGAATCGGCCACGGATTTCAGATACACCCACTTGGCCGGATCAGAAGGCAAGGCCGGGTCACCGGTGTAATCCACGAAATCGAATTTCAAGGCCTTCCGCCAATCCGGCGGCACCGGCACCACGCCCGTGGTGTTGCGGATGGTGTTGGGGGTGACGCTGGCATCCCACCACGTCATCTTGATCGCGCCGGTGGTGTTGTATTCCTGCACACGCGCGTTGTTGTGACAATCACTGCACTGGCGCCCCTCCTTCACGATCGAATGGGAGACATACGGTGCAATCGTGTAGAAGGACTTGCCCTGATACGTGAGTGCCATGAAAGTCGAGGCTTCGACTTTGCCGTTTCGATTGGTGAGCAACACAAAATTCCGCATCTGCCGGATCGGCCGCTTGATCTTGCCGCCGGTTGCCATCTCGGTTTCGAAATGACAATTGTAGCAGGTTTGCACCGACTTGGTATGGCAGGCTGTGCACGCCAGACTGGCGGCATGGGTCGTGTGCGAATAGCTTGACGACAAGGTCGCATGGCATTTCTCGCAGGCTGGCTTGTTGGGATCGGGATCCAGCATGGAGAGCCGGCTGCCCACCTCCCCGTGCAGTTGCGCGCGCGTGTGGCAGGCCGTGCACGTCAGGCCTTTGGCATAGTGGACGTCGGCAAAAGCGGGGTCGGTCTTGGCGTAGTTGATCTCCGCGTTCGTCCGGCTGTGACACTTCAAGCACGATTTGGGGGAAGGCACGCCCCCGGAGGTGAAGGTGGCATGGCAGTCGTTGCAGCCGGGTGCATAGGTGGAATCCACCACCGGGATGCCGTTGGCCAGGCTGTCGCCATGACATTTCCCGCACTTCAGCGCAGAATAGGGGATGTTGGTGAGCGCTTCGAAGCCACCGTTGGCGGCGTCATAAAAGACGGCTTTGCCCGTACGCTTGTAATGCAGGCTGTTGACCTGGGCCAGCAAGAGCGTGGGCAGGAACACCAGCAGAAAAGACGCAAAACCAATTCTCAAGACTTTCATAACTCACCTCGATGGGGTTTCACATGATGGTTTTGCCAGTTGTCACTCTTACATCGGTCAAAATGCAAGGCGCACTTCCCTTCCGATCTGGATTCACCTCCTTTCAAGGTCGAACAAAAACGAGTATTGTCAAAAGTTAATAGGAAACATAATTGCTATTAGCATGTAATTGCTTCAAAAAAAATCATGCGGCCCACTGCTTCAGGGCGTCGCGCAGTTTTTCCATGGCAAAGACCACGGCGTTCTCGACGCCGGGCGGAAGGAGAGCAATGATCTCCTCGTGGGTCTGAACGAACACCCGGCTCAATTCTGCTCTCACAGCCCTGCCCCTGGTGGTCAGCGAGACATTCATTACCCTGCGGTCCTTGCTGTCGATCTCCCGATGCAAAATGCCCTTCTGAACCAGGCCATCGATGATGCGGGTTAAGCGGCTGCTGGTCAGGTCGACGCGCTGGGCCAGCTCACTCACCGTGAGAATGTCATCCTGCTGAAAACTGCGCAGCAGCTTGAATTCTGCTACCGTTAGGTCCAGTTGTTCCGCCATTCGTTCGCGCTTAAGCTGGCATTGCTCTAGCAATTCGAACGTGAGGTCCGCCAGGATTTCGGCTTGCTTTTTTCGCTTAGAATCCATTGTCGGTATCTGATTTTGTTTCTGTCAAATATTGCTAATAGCAAATAAAATGTCAAGCCCTTTTTTCGGGAAGGTTCAGAGAGTGCTCGCGCTGGAAGAAATTCGCAAGCCTTTCGCCGGGGCAAGCGGCCTGCCTGCCCGCCGATGATCAGAACAATTGCAGGGCCGGGATGGCGTACCTGTGCTCCTGATCACTTCTGGCATTCATCTTCTGCCAGCGAGCGGCCGGGGATGATCGTGCAGAGGTCGGGATGCGGCATGCCCTGCAGGCAGTAGAGTTGCCGCCGCGCCACGGTTTCCGGCTGACGCCGGTCTTCGACATCCGCGAGCACGCCGTATTTGCACTGCAGACACTTCGCCGGCTGCCAATCGAAACCCGTGGCCACGCTGCGCGCCACCAACGCCGTGCTGGAGTTCCATTCCGCCGCTTCCGGCGCCGGCTCGATGATTTCCACGCGGCGCAGCTTTTCGAACAGCACCCGGCCCCGGTTCAGCGTGAACGTGCCGCGAAACTCCAGCTTTGCGCCCGGCGCGAGCTGGTGCCGGTCCTGGAATTCCCGGCTGACGATGGCATAGCAATCATCCTCGAGATGATCCATTTCGACGAAAGCTTCCGCGAAACCGAGCTGAAAGCCGCGCAGCCGCAGATTCTCTGCTTTGGGATGGAGAAATTTCTGAAACCGCGGCTTTACGGCAGCCACCACGCCCAGTACGTTCACCTCGCGGTGCTGCATCCTTTCCACCCATTCGGCGAAATCCTGGTAGCGCTCGCGCCAGCCTTCAAACTCCGCTTCTGCAATTTTCAGCTCCGGCCGGTTGTTGACCTTTTCGTCGACGAAATGCTGGCAGCCCTCGCAGCGGCGGCCCACATGATGATAGCCGCGAATGCAGGGTTTCCCCTTCTCGAACAACTTGCAGCGCCAGCGAAAATAGACGCAGCCGCCCGGAAAGCATTGCTTGCGTTCGAGAATGTGAAAGGCGGAGACTTTGTATTCGAACTTTTCGTGACTGTCATGGCGGCAGCGAAAAACATCCAGGCGTTTGAATTCGTTGCGATAGCGCATCGCGTGCTCACAAAAAAAACGAATAGCCGCGGACTGCCCTCACGGTGAAGGCGAGCCGGCTGCGGCCGCCCACTGCATCACATACAGCGCCGCCGGCAGGTTTTCTTCGAAGGTTGGCTGGATTTGATCCTCAGGCAACTCGAAACCGGGAACGCTGCTGCTCGGCCGCAATTCAATCGTCAGCGCCGGCACCTGCCGCAGGGCATAGAGCCAGTCTCCGGTATCACCACTGGCAAGGTAGAGATCGGCCGCCTGCTGCGGCGTGTAGCGCACGCCATGCACCGCCCGGATGCGATCGGCGATCCCGTTCGCGAGTTGATCGAGCAGGGCGCGATCGGGCGCGGGGTTGCTGGTGTAACCCCAGGGATACAAAACGAGCTGCGAGAAATTGTGATAGCTGATCAGAGCCTTCACCGGGCGGCTCTGCAGAAAGTCGCGGATCGCCTGTGTTTCCGGCTCGGAAAAAGGCGCCGGGCCGCGGTAGATTTCTGAAAACGTGTCGCCCGAGGAACCGGGTCCGCCCCAGGCATGGCCATAGTTGCGGTTCAAATCCACGCCAAAGGAGCCGTCGTTGTTGTTGCGGCGATTCTTGCGCCACAAACGCTGGCTGGAGACCGAGTATTGATGGCCGTCAGGGTTGATCATGGGCGCCACCCAAATGGTGGCGTGGTCGAGCAGGCGGGTTACCAGCGTGTCGCGATGGTAGTTTTGCAGCAAATGCCGGCCAATGAGAAAAGGCACGTCAACGGCAATCCATTCGCGGGCATGATGGCAGCCGAGCAAAACGATTTCCGGTTCGCCTTGATCCTGCGCCACCGCCGCGCTGATCTTCAACGCCCACAAGTCCCGGCCTTCGACGGATTTGCCCAGGGAATGCACCTGCGCAATCGCGCTGTATTGCGTGGCCAGATCATGCAGTTCGCGGTTGATTTCATCATAGGTGTGGTAAAGGCCGGCATCGGGCGGTTGCGGCTCCGGGCCCGGGCAATTGCTGCCCGCGAGCAGGCCGCAGCCCAGCAGCAGCGCGGCCGTGCGCAACAGGGCTTTGGTGTTTTTCATCGCCCTTCCTTTCGCCAGGTGTCGGCGTTTTCGGCGATGACGGTGATTGCCAGGCCTTCCCGGCGCAGCTTTTCGAGTTGAATGTCGTAAGCGCGCGCCACTGCCGTATCGCCCCGCGCTTCCCACAGATCCACGCCGCTGTCGACCACCGTTTGCAACGAGGTGGAATCACGCAACACGATTGCCACCAGCCGCTGCACCAAATCCTGCTCCTGGGCCGGCTGCGAGGCGAGCGCGAGCGCGGCCAACTGCGCGGAATCCGTGCGGATCACGACATAGTCCGGTTGCTGCACAATGATCTCGGCGCCGGTTTGGCGGATGCGCTCCAATTCCGCGGCGTTGGCGTAGCTGATCTTGCGCAATCCTGCCGGGCCTTTGGCCGAAGGCGAGGGCGTGGAACACGCGGCCAGCAGCAGGGCCGTGCCGATCCAAAGAATGTTCCTGTGCATGTTCAATCCTTGCTGAGATATGGAGGAAAAGTTGCAGGCAAGTTAGGACGATTCGCACGAAAAGCAAGCAGGATTCACGCCGTGCCCCGCTGGCGGCGCGCCATGACAGCGGCAAAGAAACCGTCACAGCCGTGTTGGTGGGGGAAAAGGTGTAGCGCCGGACCGGTGGCGAGCGCGCCGAGCTGATAATGCTGCAGAATTCCGGCCGCGTCTTCCCTTTCAAAATCAGCGTGGTCCGCGAGAAAGGCTTGCACGACTTGTTCGTTTTCCTGCGCCAGCACGCTGCAGGTGGCATAAACCAGCCGGCCGCCCGGTTTGAGCAATGCCGCGTAATGCCGCAGGAGACGGAGTTGTTTGGCACTCAGCTCCGCCACCATCGCCGCGGTGATTTTCCACTTGGCGTCGGGGTTGCGGCGCAACACGCCCGTGCCGCTGCAGGGTGCGTCGACCAGGATCGCGTCTAGCCGGCCGAGCAAACGCTCCGGCAGCCCGCCTTCCGGCAAAGCCTGCACGCGAATGTTGTGTGCGCCGCTGCGCCGGCTGCGGCGCTGCAGATTCTCCAGGCGTTTGGCGGAAACATCAAACGCAAAAATTTCCCCGCGATTTTTCATCAGGCTCGCCAGATGCAGCGTCTTGCCACCACCGCCGGCGCAGACGTCGGCAATGCGCCAGGTCGGCCTGGGATCGAGCATCAGCGAGATGAGCTGGCTGCCCTCATCCTGCACTTCGAACCAACCGGCGCGGAACAAATCCAGGCCAAACAGATTGGTGCGCTGCGTGAGCTGCAGCCCAAATGGCGAGAAGCGCGTGGGTGTGCTGGCGCAGCCGCGGCGCTGCAATTCCTGCTGGCAGTCAGCGCGAGTGGTCTTGAGCGTGTTCACGCGGATGGTCAGCGGCGGCGGCTGATTGAGTGCCTGCAGCAGTTGCAGCGTTTCCTGTTCGCCGCGCTGCTGTTGCAGGTCACGCACCAGCCAGTCCGGAAACGACAGCATGACCGCAGGATTGTCCGCGAACTCTTCAGGCTTCCGGGCCGCGAGCTGCGCCAGTGCTGCGAAGGTGAGGGGGGCCGGCCGGCGGCCCGCCGAGGTGAGGATCGGCGCAACTGCCGCGAGTTCAGCTTTCTCAACATGCAGCTTGAATGCTGCAAACCACCAGCCGGGGTCAGTCGTGGATTCCGGTTGCACTCGGGCAATCAGCGCTTGCAGCAGCCGGCGATGGCGCAAAATACCGTACACGGTCTCCGCCAGCGCGCGGCGATCATGCGAGCCGAGATAACGGCGGCTGCGGAAGAAATTATCGATGAGATGATCCGCCGGACGCTGGTCCTGCTGCAAGATTTCGAGCAGCTCGAGGGTGTGGCCGGCGAGAGAAATGGGATTCATGCAAAGCCACGAAACGGGTGAAATTCTGGCGCACCGTCACAACGCCGGCCGGGCACCGGCTTGGTGGTGGCATCGTACTCGCTTTTCGACTGCAAAGCAAGGCTTTTTTTGCCGGCGAGCATGGGCAGGGAGGCGGTGACAGTGATACGTTCGTTCAGTGTTGCGCAGCTTGTAGAAATTTCTTTTGAAACCTTCGCGCCAGTCTTCCGGCAAAAGCCGGCCTGTGTCGTCTAACGTTCAGCAGCCTGCGCGCGGAGAAATCGTTTGATAATTTGCCCTTGATTGAAGATATTGCCCGTCGGTCGAGTATCGTAATCAGGAATCCAAGAGAACAAAGATGAAAATGAAGCGAGGTTACACCATTTTTGCGGTGGTGCTGGTGACGGTGTTGGCCGCCGGCTACTTCATGGTCTGGCCGCGGCAAGCCGACAAGGCGGAGGCCGGAGCCGCCGGCCCGCCGGGCCGGGTGGTGAAGATCAGCCGCGGCGACCTCAATGCCGTGGTTTCCGCCACCGGCAAGCTCGAGCCCATCACCAAAGTCGAAGTCAAAAGCAAGGCTTCCGGCCAAATCATGGTCATGCCGGTGGAGGAGGGCGACCGCATCGAGCAGGGCGCGCTGATTGCCCGCATCGACGAGACCGATGCGCGCAACACCTATGAACAGGCGGTGGCCGATCTGGAAGTGGCCAGGGCCACGGTCACGCAAACCGCCAACAACGTCGCGCGCCAGGAGGAAATGTTCAAGCGCGGCCTGATTTCCCAGGCGGAATTCGATCAAGTGAAGCTGGAGGAAGTGAAGGCGAAGGCGCAATTGGTGAAGGCCGAGACCGAAGTATCAACCATGCTCACGCGCCTGAAGGACTGCGTGGTGCGTTCGCCGATCAATGGCCTGATCCTGCAAAAAAACGTCGAGGCCGGCCAGATCATCTCTTCCGGCATCAATTCCGTGAGCGGCGGCACCTTGATCGCGACGGTGGCGAATCTTGACAGCATGTATGTTTTCGCGGAAGTGGACGAGATCGATGTCGGCCAGGTGCAAATCGGGCAGCCGGCGCGCGTGGTGCCGGATGCCTTTCCCGACATGGTTTACCGCGGCCGTGTGCTGCGCATTGCGCCGCTCGCCACCGTCGAGCAAAACGTGACCACGTTCAATGTCACCATCATTGTGTCGAACACCGACGGCCGCTTGAAAGCCGGCATGAATGCCACGGTGGATGTGACAGTGGCCGACCGCGAGAACGTCGTGCTGGCGCCCAGGGAGGCGCTCAAAGAGTTGCGTGAGATTCGCGCGCAGTTGCAGGCGTTGAATCTGGCTGATTCCAGCGCCGAGGGACGGTTGCGACGGCCGCCGGACTCGTCGCGCGGCGATGGTCGCCGGCCGTTTGCCGGTTCGGCTTCCGCGGAGGCCGGTGCGCCGCGCGGCCCGCTGCCGGCCGCGGGCAGTGGCCGCACGCTGCGCAAATTTGTCCTGCTCAAAACCGGGGATAGCTACCAGCCGCGCGCCGTGGAAGTCGGCCTGAGCAACAATGAATTCGCCGAAGTGTTGCGCGGCCTGGAGGAAGGCGACGAGATTTTCGTGTTTAGCGGCAGCCGCGCCGGCATGGATCGCCAGGCCTGGATGAATCGCATGCGCGGGGTCGCCGGCTTCGGCGGCATGGGCGGCCGGCCGCGCTGAGCCGGCTGGCGATGCCACCGCGTACCTCGGAGGAACATGTCATGGATCTGCGTGAAAGTCTGGATGTCGCCTTTGGCGCCATCATTGCCAACAAGCTGCGTTCCTTCCTGACCATGCTCGGCATCATCATCGGGGTCGGCGCGTTGATCACCGTGGTGGCCGTGGGCAAGGGCGGCGAACGGGCCGTGGCGGAGCGCTTGCAGGCGCTCGGCACCAATCTGCTTTACGTCTCGCCCGGCTCGTCACGCTCCGGCCCGGTGATGGCGAGCGCGGGCAGCAGCGTGAAGTTGACCCGCAAAGACCTGGAAGCCGTGCTGGCGAGCTGTGAAGAAATCGAAGCCGTGGTGCCGGAGTTCAGCCGCAGCAGCCAGGTGAAATATGGCAACCGCAACTGGAACACCCGGATCACCGGCACCACCCCGAACTACGGCGAGGTGCGCAACGTCAAGGCGGTGGCCGGGCGCTATTTCACCGCGCTGGAGGAAGCCGCGCGCGCCCGCGTGTGCCTGATCGGCTCGACCGTGCGCGACAATCTCTTCGACCCCGAAGAGGACCCGCTCGGCAAAACCCTGCGCATCGGCCGCATGAACTTCGAGATCATTGGCGTGCTCGAGACCAAAGGCCAGGCCGGCGGCTGGATGAACCCCGACGATCAAGTGCTGATTCCGCTCGCCACCGCGCAAATGCGGCTGTTCGGTGTCGATCATCTCACCAACTCCACTTTGAAAGTCGCCGACGCCTCCTTGATGGACAAGGCCTTCTACGATGTCGAGCGCGTGTTGCGCAAACAGCACCGCCTGCGCGACACACAGGACAACGATTTCCACATTCGCAATCAAGCTGACATTATTTCCACCTTCGAATCCACCCAAAAAACCATCACCATGATGCTCACCATCGTGGCGATTGTGTCCCTGTTGGTGGGCGGTATCGGCATTATGAACATTATGCTGGTATCGGTTACCGAACGCACGCGCGAGATCGGCATCCGCAAGGCCATCGGCGCAAAACGCCGGAACATCCTGACGCAATTCCTGCTGGAAGCGCTCGCCCTCTCCATCACCGGCGGCCTGCTCGGCATCGCCATGGGCGTGGGCCTGTCCCGGCTGGTCGCGCGTCTGATGGGTTGGCAAACGCTGATCTCCCCGTCGTCAGTCCTGGTGAGCGTGATCTTCGCGGCGGCGGTGGGCATTATCTTCGGCCTTTATCCGGCCTGGCGCGCTGCGCGCCAGGAAACCATCGAAGCCCTGCGCTACGAGTGAAGCGGCGCCGGCCGCACCGCCCGCCACGCGGGATGCAACTTTTCTCCGCTGTTCGCGAATGAACGGTGCGCCGTTTATTGGGCAGCACAGCATGCCGCCGGCAGCTTGCCGGGAAAAGTTTCGCACCAATAATCCCTCAAAACCAAAGACCTTTTCCCTCTGGCACGGCATCTTGAGACGATGAGACTTTGGCAACTTGTGGCTTTCTGCGTGCTGTGGATTGGCGGCATTCTGCTTTACCGCTTCTGGCCGGAGCCGGAAGTCAGCCATGCCCCCGGCATTCTCGTTCCGGAGGAACCGGAGCAACATCTGCTCACTCAGACCCGCATGTGGCAGCATCAGGACTACTGGATCAACCCGCTGGCCACCTTCAAATTGCGGGCGCGCGTGCTGCACAAGAAGAGCTATGCTTTCGGCCGGGAAGCGGATCTATCGCCGATGGATTTGGCGCTGGGCTGGGGCCCAATGTCCGATCAGAATGTGCTCGACCATCTTGCCATCAGCCAGGCCGGCCGCTGGTATCTCGTGCGCTACAAAAAGCCGGTGCTGTCCGCGCGCAGCGTTTCCTTGCACAGCGCCAACATGCACATGATTCCTGCCCGGCCGGAAATTGCCGAAATGCTCGAACGCGTGCGCGTGGGCGAGATCATCGCGCTCAGCGGTTATCTCGTTTCGGTCAAAGCCAATGATGGCTGGCGCTGGAACAGCTCGCTCACCCGGCAGGACACCGGCAACGGCTCCTGCGAGGTGGTGTGGGTCGAGCAGTTGTCGATCCTGGAACAGCGCAACCGATCCGGGCCCCAATAATTCAACTGGAAATGCCTGCATGAATCGTCGCCTCTCGCGTCGTATGTTTTTGCGCCAAACTGCGGCCGCGGGTTTGGGTACCACGGCCCTGAGCGCCCTCGCCAACCCGGGCGAAGCGGTGCCAGCCAGGCGCGTTTTGCGTCTCGCACACTTGACCGACATTCACGTTCAGCCGGAGTTGGACGCGGCGGCGGGCATGGCCGCCGCGTTGCATCATGCCCAGAATCAGGACGACCCGCCCGAGATCATCTTCAATGGCGGCGATTGCATCATGGATGCGCTCGCGGCCGACAAGGCACGAACCAGGATCCAGTGGCAAATCTGGCAGGAGGTGCTGCGCAATGAATGCTCCCTGCCGGTGGTGCACTGCCTGGGCAATCACGATGTTTGGGGGTGGAAGCACTCAGATGGTTCAGTCTCCTCCGACCGGCTCTACGGCAAACAATGGGCGCTGGAGGAACTTGGCCTCAACTCACGCTATTACAGCTTCGACCGGGCCGGCTGGCATTTCATCGTGCTCGACAGCACGCATTTCGTGCCCGGCGGCTATCTTGCCCGCCTCGACGAGACGCAGTTCGAATGGCTGCAGGAAGATCTGCGCCGCACGCCTGCAACGATTCCCATCGCGGTCCTGTCTCATATTCCGATCATCTGCTTTTGTGCCTTTTTCGACGGCGAGAATGAAAGCAGCGGGGAATGGCGGGTGCCGGCCGCGTGGATGCATGTGGATGCCCGGCGCCTCAAAGACCTTTTCAAAAAACACGTCAACGTCAAACTCTGCCTGAGCGGCCATATTCATCTGCAGGACGAGGTCGAGTACCTCGGCATCACCTACCTCTGCAACGGCGCGGTCTCGGGCAATTGGTGGCGGGGCGCTTATCAGGAGTTCCCGCCGGCCTATGTGCTGGTGGACTTGTTCGAAGACGGCACGGTGCAAAGTTCTTATGTGCCGTATGCCGCGAGATAGGCATTGCGCTTGTCTGGAAACTGACCTCGTCTGATTCCGCTGAGGCAGGGCCTCACGCGCGGAGAAATGATTCCCCACCATGCAAAGTCATATCGCCAGCCTCTTCCCCGCACCGGCGCCATCCTGCAGCGAGGAATGCCGGGGGCGGGCAATGCATCCATGATTCAATTCACAACAGAAACAGGAACAAGGAGAATGTGTATGGCAACCTCTTTACGCAGCCGCGGCGGCCTGGTGCTCGGCGCGCTGCTGCTGTTTGTGGCGGCTCATGCCCAGCCCGGGCCCACGCCAGGCGGCATGCCCAAGGTCGAGTTCGAGAAGTACACGCTTTCGAACGGGCTGCAGGTGATTTTGCACGTTGACCGCAAATTGCCGATCGTGCATGTCAATCAATGGTTCCATGTCGGCTCGAAGAACGAGAAGCCGGGCCGCACCGGTTTTGCACACTTGTTCGAGCATATGATGTTCCAGGGTTCCAAGAATGCGGCGGAGGACTATTTCACCTATGTCGAAAAGGCGGGCGCCAATTTGCGTGAAGGCGGCGTCAACGGCACCACCGACAACGATCGCACCAACTACTTCGCCACTGTGCCCTCCGGCAATCTCGAAGTGTTGTTGTGGGTGGAGTCGGACCGCCTCGCCACTTTGACCGAGGCGTTGAATCAGGAGAAACTGGACAACCAGCGTGACGTGGTGAAGAACGAACGGCGCCAGGGGCTGGAGAATCAGCCCTATGGCCGGGCCTTCAAACTGATCGTGGAGAATCTCCATCCCGCCGGCCATCCCTATTCCTGGATGGTTATCGGCAGCCATGAGGATCTCACCGCGGCCTCGCTCGACGATGTCAAGGAGTTCTTCCGCACCTACTACACGCCCAATAATCTTTCGCTGGTGATTGCCGGTGACTTCGACCCCGCGGAAACCAAGCGGCTGGTGGAAAAATACTTCGGCGGCATTCCGCCGGGCCCGGCGCTCGACCGGCCCGCCCGCTGGATTCCCAGGCTGGAAGGTGAAAAAATCGTGGAAGCGCTGGATCGGGTGCCGCAGGCGCGTACCTACATGACCTGGCCGGTGCCGGAATATTTCTCAGCAGAAGAGGCGCCACTCGATCTCGCCTCCGCGATCTTGACCGATGGGCTTTCCGCCCGGCTCAACAAGGTGCTGGTGTATGACAAGCAGCTTTGCACCAATGTTTTCTCGTTCAACAATCCCATGGAAATCTCCGGCTTTTTCTCGGTGGTGGCCACCGCGCGGCCGGGTGTGGAGCTGGAGCAAATCGAGAACATCGTGACTGCGGAGATCGCGCAGCTTGCCAGGCAAGGCCCGACGCCGGCAGAGTTGCGGCGCGCGCAGACCAAGCGCGAATACAACTTCGTCACCGGCCTGGAACGCATCGGCGGTTTTGGCGGCAAGGCCGATTTGCTGAATCAATACAATGTCTACCTGGGCGATCCCAACAAGTTCGAGGCGGATGTCAACCGCTATCGCCGCGTCACGGTCAACGAGGTGCGTCAGGTGGTGGCCACCTGGCTGGATACACGCAATCGTCTGTTGGTGCGCTTCCATCCTGAAACTTCCGGCCGGCCCGCTGAGGTCACGCTTGATCGCAGCCAGCAGCCCGCGCTCGGGGTGGACAAGCCCTTTCGCACGCCCGAGGTCAAGTCTGCCAAAGCAGCGAATGGCATCGATATTTTCGTGGTCGAACGGCCGGAGCTGCCCAAGGTGGCGGTGACGTTCGTGACCCGCGCCGGCAACGTTGCTGATCCTGCCGGCAAGGAGGGCGTGGCGAGCATGGTGATTTCAACCATCGACATGGGCACGAAAACCCGCAAGGCGCTGGAGATCGAAGATGCGCTCGGCGATCTCGGCACCAGCCTGTTTGGTTTTGCCACGCGCGAGGCCTCGCAGCTTGGTTTCGAAGCGTTGAGCCGCCATGTCGATCCTGCTCTTGCGATCATGGCGGAGGTGGTACGCCAACCGGTGTTCCCCGAGTCCGAAGTTGACCGCGAAAAGAAGCGCACGCTCGATAATCTCTCCCAACAGGAAAACAATCCGAATGCCCTGGCGGCGCGCATTCGCGGCATGCTGGTCTTCGGCCACGACCATCCCTATGGCCGTGCCATGCTGCCGGCAACGGTGCAACAGATCACGCGTGCGGATTTGGTGGCCTTTCACGAGACCTATTGGAAGCCGGCCAGCTCGGCGCTGATTTTCGTCGGTGACATCACCCTGGCGCAAGCCACGGAGTTGGTGCAGCGGCATTTCGGCACGTGGAGTGGCGGCGCCGCGCCGGCGGTCAACATTCCCGCACCCAAGCCGATGGGCGCCGGCAAGATCTATGTGGTTGATCGCCAGGATGCCGCGCAAACCGTGGTCACTCAAATCTTGCCGGCGCCCAGCCGCAACACGCCGGACTACTATGCGCTGCGGCTGGCCGATGCGGTATGGGGCGGCGGCGGGTTCGGCACGCGGTTGAATCTGAATCTGCGCGAGAACAAGGGCTATTCCTACGGCGTTTTTTCCAACCTGGCGCTGCTCTCGCAGGCCGGCAGTTGGTGGGCCAACGGCGGGGTGCAAACCAACAAGACCAAGGAGTCGGTGGCGGAGTTTCTGGCGGAATTGCAGAACCTGGCAGGCGCCAAACCGATCTCCGAGAAGGAACTCGAAGACGCCAAGGCGACGCGCATTCGCGGCTATGCCCAGCAATTCGAATCGCACGGCCGCATCGCCGGGCAGATTGCAGACTTGTGGGCGGCAGGAATGCCGATCACCGAACTGCAGCGCGAAAGCGATGAATCTGCCAGGGCCACGCTGGCGGAAGTGAACGCGGCGGCGCAGAAATACGCCGCGCCCGGCCAGGCGACGCTGCTGCTGGTCGGCGACCTTGCCAGGATCGAGGCCGGCTTGCGAGAGCTGAATGCCGGTGATCTCGTGGTGTTGAATTCGGAAGGCAAGCCAGTAACCAGGCAATAGCACCAGCGTCCGGAAAAGAGAAAGGCCCAAGCCGCAACCCGCGGCATTGGGCCTTTTTTATTGGGGTGAGACGCGCCCTCAGAAGCCGACTTGCACACGCACGGCATGATTCCAGGCGGCGGTTTGTCCGGCAAACTTGCCCATTTCCTCGCCATAAAACGCATAGTCGGCGCGGATGACATAGAGATTCAGGCCGACGCCCAACGCGGGATAACCTTGATTGAAGCCGGCGCGTGCGGCCAGCAGCGGCGTCAATTGCGCCTCAGTGCCCAGGTGCACCGTCTTGAAGAACGTGTCCTCGCCGGTGAACGGCTCGTCAAAGTCCAGCGCGAGGGTGAGATTGTAGAACAGCTTTTTGAACTTGATGCCGGGCCGATAGACCATGCCGAGACGGTAGGAGGGCGAAATCTTGTCCGCCGGCACGGGATTGTCCTGCGTGGCGCCTTTGGCATTCCACTTGAAAGGCGTGGCAAACAGATCGTAGAGCGTTGCACCGAAATGCAGGCGCCGGTTCAACGTGTAAAAGACGCCGACATCCACGCCGATGCTCTGGCCGCGATAGAAATGCAGGCTTTCATTGTTGGTGAAGCCCGAGATGTTTTTGGTTTTGCGCGTGAGCCAGCGTTTCAAATATTTGCCGGAGACGCCGATGCTGATATCGCCGGCGCGGCCGCGCGGTCCGGCGGAAAAGGTGTGCGCCAGCAAAGCCATCACCTGGACGTCGCCCTGCAGGCGCGCGTCCAACAGGGGAATGCCGGTGGCGCCGGCGAAGATTTCGTAGGTGGCCTGGCCGGCGCTGAACACGCCCAAGCCGAAGTGGCGTGACAGGAAGTGAAGGGGTACCGGACCTTCCACGCCGACGATGGCCTGCTGCTGCGCGGCGTCAAGCGCCTCGCGATACAGCCCGTTCAGCTCAGCGGTGCTCAGCCGGCTGATGTTGTTCAACTGGTCACGATGATCCTGATAGAAGCGATACTGGTTGAGCGCGTGCGTATTCACGCGCAGACTCAAATCAACCAGATTGAAGCGCGCATAGCGCAGGGTGGTGAGCAGGGCCGGGTTGAAGAAAAAGACATTGTCTTCACCCGCCACGGCCACTGCAGCGCCGCCCATGCCGAGCGCGCGCGCATTGTAGACGACCATGCGCGGCATGTCCTGGGCGCTGCTGTGGGCAACCCAGCACAAGGCCGCGAGTACGGTGGATCGCAGGAGGTTTCGCATAGGTAGGCAGCTCGTCGAGATTTGATCAAGGTGGAAAGCACCGGCCAGGCGGCTGTGATGGGACCACCCGGCGGCTGGTTATGCTCGGGAACGTTGCTGCGTGATCCGGGCGGGCGGTTCTGCTTGCGCACGACCGGTTTCGATCAGGGCAAGAGACCGTGCTGCACTTCAGCATTTGAAGTTGTACAGCGCGCTCAGGCCTTCGAAGACCACGCGAAAGAACTGGCCGGAAGGTGTGTTGCGCACATTGCCCGGCAAGGCGGCGGGCGGAACCGGCGCCACCGTGGTGGGCAGGCGGCCAAACGTGGCATCATGATAGTAGTACCACAGGCACACCAGTCCCTGTTCAAGGTATGGATAGTTCGCCTGAATGATGCTCTCGACCTCTTGGCAAATCTGATTCGCGGTTTTCTGCGGGTCGGCAATGAAAACCTGATAGAGGCCCACGGCCTTGGTGATGGAAATGCGCGGATCGAGTTGGAAGCCGGTGGCGTAGTTGTGATCCTGATCCAGCATCAGCACGAAGCCGTAAACCAGGGAGGCGACGCCGCAGCTCAGGTAGGTATCATTGGCAAAGGGAAACTCGCCGGGTTTGATCTTGCCGCTGACCAATCCCGCCACCACTGGCTCCAGGTCTTCCCGCACGGCCTGGAAGACAGTGAGCAGGCGGGCCAGTTCGGCTTCGGTGAAATCGAACAAACGCAGGGTGTCTGGCGTTGCCGCGGTCAGGTTACGGCGATGCTTGTCCGCCGCCGGCGTCGCGGCGGTGGGCTGCAACGCGTCGATGAAGGCATCGAAATCGACGTCATAGGCGCGGATGACGGCGACGGCATGATAGTAGCGAATCAGCGGCGTCCCCGGTGACTTCTGTTTGGCGCGCTCGAGCAGGGACAGCGCTTTTTGCGGGTTGTTGTTCTTAAGCTCGGCTTGCGCCTCGGCCAGCAGGGCCTCGGGATCATTATCCTTGTCTGCCGAGCTGAAGGGGGAAAAGAGGTTGCAGCCTGCGGCAAAAAGGCCAAGCAGGATGCCAACAGCGAGAGACGATTTGAGGTTCATGGTCGCGTTTCTCCTTATGAAGACGGGCGTGTGACTCGTGAGAAAGTAAATCGCGGTTGAACGGCAGCAGGTGCCATGCCGGCATGGCTGCTGCGAAAGAATCGGGGAGGTGTGCGCAAGCTGCCAGCTTGCCCTGCCGGCCGTGAGCGGTGGGCCTGACAGTTGCGTTGAGGTGGGAACAGCCGTGTTGCGGAGGCATCCGGCTGTGACGCGGGAGAGTATACCGACAGAGGCGCGCATTAGCCGAAGCCCCCCGCGAATTCCCCCCCCGCTCACCCCGGCCGTGATTTCCGGTTGTTTCCGTCCCGATAATTGATTATTCTGGCGCACATCGTGAAGCGGAATCGAGGAATATTTGTCCTCGTCGCCACTGTTATTCATTTTGTCAGATTCAACCGAGGTGATGCATGAGACTGGGAAGCGCAGCGACCATTGTACTGGCTTTGGGCTTGGGCCTCACTGCCTGCCGGGAGCAGCAACAAACGCAGCAAACCACCGGCAGGCCGCCGCAGGCCGTGCCGGAAAGCGAGAAACTCGCGGATTTTACCCTGCCGACGCTCGCGGGCGAATCCGTGAACCTGCGCAGTTTTGAAGGTGAGAAAGTGGTGGTGGTGAATTTTTGGGCGACTTGGTGCGGGCCTTGCCGCCGCGAGATTCCCGATTTCAATGAAGTCTACGCCGACTATCGCGAGCGCGGCGTGGAGTTCCTGGGCATCTCGCTGGACGATGATCCGCGCGCCGCCGTGCCTGCGTTCATGGCGCGCATTCCGATTCGGTATCCCGTGCTGATCGGCTCGCCGGAAATTGCGATGCGTTACAACGTCAACGGCATTCCGCAAACCGTCATCATCGACCGCGCTGGCCGGGTGGTCAACAACTTTGTGGGCATGCTCTCCGCCGGCCAGTTGCGGCAGGTGCTGGAGCAGGCGCTGCGCAATTCGCCGGCTTCCTGAGATGCAGCTTTCCGTCACGCGGGAGGTTGTGTTTTTGTCAAAGATTCCTCATTTTACCGTCCCCCCTCGAAATGAGCCGGCGCACCGCCAAGAGCAGTTGCCTCTGCCCGGTGGCGGCTGGGAGGGCGGGGAGAAACGAGGAATCTCATGTTTCGTTCGAAACCGGCCGGGGAGGAACGCCGCCGTCAATTTGAGGCGCTTGCCTTTCCGCAGATGGATGCGCTGCACAACCTGGCGCTGCGTCTTACCCGGCACCGTCTCGATGCGGAAGATCTGGTGCAGGAGACTTACCTGCGCGCTTTTCGCTTCTTCCACAAGTTTGCCGCCGGTACCAATTTCAAGGCCTGGATCTTTCGCATTCTGATCAACACGTTCATCAATGAGTATCGCCGCAAGAAGCGCGTGCCGCCGCAGGCCGATTTTGAAAAAACCACACTCTCGTATCCGCAGCCGGAAAGCGAGCGGCCGGACCAGTTCGAGACCGATTACGACGAACGGCGCTATGCTGATCTCTTCGGTGACGAGGTGAATGCCGCCCTGCAAAAACTCTCCCCTGAGTTCCGCATGGTCGTGCTGCTGTGCGATCTCGAGGAGTTCTCCTACAAGGAAATTGCCGGCATCATGGGCGTGCCGATCGGCACGGTGATGTCACGTCTGGCGCGCGCCCGCCGGCAGTTGCAGCAACATCTGGGAGAGTATGCCCGCGGCACCGGCGTCATCAAGCCGCAGAAACCCGCACCGGAATGAACCTTCGCATGCTGTCGAGGCGCATTATGACATTGGACTGTGCACAAGTCACCGCAAGAGCTGCCGCCTTCATTGACCGGGAGTTGGACGAGGCCACGGCCGCCGCTGTGGCAGAGCACGTTGAGAAATGCCCAAACTGTGTTCAGGAAGTCCAGCAGCAACGGCAGATGAAGCTGTTGGTGCAACAGCATGCCCGCCGCGTGACCGCGCCGGCCTCCTTGCGTGTGCGGTTGCAGCAGGCGCTGGTGGATTATCCTGCGCGCTACGGCTTTGTTGAACAGGTGCGCCAGCTCTTTCGCTGGCAACCCGTGCCGGCGCTTGCAACCCTGGCGGTGCTGCTGGTGCTGCCCGGTTTGCTGGTTTATTTTGCCATGCGTGCGCCGGGCTCCGCTGCCGCCGGGCGCTTCCATGCCATTGAAGCCAGCGTGGAAGGCGAGATCATCTGCATCGATTGCATTGTGCTGGATGAGCTGCAATTGGCACACGGCCACGACGCCAGCCATCGCTTCGGCCTGCGCACCACCGAAGGCAGGATTCTCACGATTCTTGCGTTTGAAAAAGGCAATGAGCTGATGCAGCAGGCCGCGCTCATGGACAAGCATCGTGTGCTCGTGCACGGCCGGCTGCTGCCGGAGCGCTCCTGCGTGCAGGTGCGCGACTTTTCCATGTTGTAGCACGCCTGCCGGAGCTGGCATCTGCGCCCGCCGGCCCACCCGCGTTCCACCCCCTGCCCTGCCCGCCGAATTCCCCGCGCTTTGAATGGGCAATCTCTTCGCATTCCCGAAATTCAGCCGGAAAGCCATTGGTTGCCGCGGCCGCCGGTGTTTGTTTTTGCGCAGTGCGCCTGGCAAAAGCCTTCGGCAACCGCTCCGCTCTGCAGGTATTGCAAGCGGCAGAGCGGGGGATTGCGGCCACGCCGAATTTTCCTGCCCATTTCCTGAGACAAAATGATGTGTGTCTTGCACGGCACCGGGAATCACACGTCCTCTATTCCAAGAAAGAACTGACCATGACAAGAAGAGCATCCTGCCTGGCCGTATTCCGCGCCGGCAAGCGATGGTTGCCGCTGCTGTTGTTGAGCATCAACCTCGCCGTGGCACAGCCGGCGGGCGATTCCACCGGCACGAGCCGCCCCAATTTTCTGATCATCATTACGGACGATCAGCGTTTCGATACGATGGATTTCATGCCCAAAACGAAACGCCGGATCTTCGACGAAGGCCTGACCTGCACGCGCGCCTATGTCACCACGCCGCTGTGCTGCCCGAGCCGGTCCAGCATTCTCACCGGCATGTATGCACACAAGCACGGCGTGCGCGTCAACGAGGATCCGCTGCGCGAGGAAACCTTTGTCGTGCGTCTGCATGAAGCCGGTTACTACACCGGCTTTGTGGGCAAGTATTTGAACTCCTACACCGGCTTGCCGCGGCCCGAGTTCGACTTCTGGGCAGCGCGCAAAGCCGGCCATTCCACCTACTTCGATCCCCAAATCAACTTCAACGGCGTCTGGCGAACCATGCCGGGTTACGTTACCCACGTCTTGCGCGACCTCACGCTGGCGTTCCTGGACAGTCTTGCCGGCCGGCAGCAGCCGTTTCTGCTGTTCTTCTCGCACACCGCGCCGCACGCGCCGCTTGATCCGGCGCCCGAGGATACGCTGCGGTACCTCGATCTGCCGCCGCACCGTCCGCCGAGTTACGACGAAGCCGATGTCTCCGACAAACCGCGATGGATTCAAGCCCTGCCGCGCTTGTCGCGCGGCGCGGCGCGCAGCCTGGATAATCACCGCCGCCGGCAATTGCAGTGCCTGTATTCCGTCGACCAGGCCAACGACAGCCTGCTCGCCACCATGGCGCGCCGGGGATTGCTGGACAACACCGTGGTGTTCTTCCTGTCCGATAACGGCTTTCATGAGGGCGAGCACCGCCTGGTGAGCAAGTGGTTCGTCTATGAAGAAGCGATTCGGGTGCCCTTTGCCGTGCGCTATCCACCCCTGATCACCCCGCGCGTGGAACGCCGGCTGGTGGCGAACATCGACATTGCTCCGACAGTGCTGCAGCTTGCCGGCTTGCCCATTCCCCCGCACGTTGACGGCCGCTCGCTCACGGCACTGATGCGCAACGAGCCTGACTGGCGGGACGATCTGCTCATCGAAGGCTGGCCGGAACAGCGCGGCGGGCCACTATACGCCGCCATTCACACCGGAAATCTGGTGTATGTCGAGACCCAGGGCGACCGGGCTGAACTCTATGATCTGCGCGATGACCCGTATCAGTTGCAGAATCAAATCGCCGCCCCGGACTATGCCGCGGACATCAGCCGCCTGCGGAAGCGCTTGCATGAGTTCCGCGCCGACATCGAGACTGGCGTGCAGGAAGAACCCCCTCCGCCCACGAGTTTCGTGTTGTTCCCCAACCATCCCAATCCCGTGCAGGCGAGCACGGAGATCCGGTTTGCCATGCCGCGGCGCGAACCCGTCACTCTCGAAATCTTCGACCTGCTGGGCCGCAAACTTCTCCTGCAGCATCATGGCGAGTTGGGCCCCGGTGTGTATTCTCTTCCCCTCGAGATGGACCGCTACCCGAACGGCACTTACTTCTATCGCCTGGCGACTGCGACATTCAGCCAAACGCGCGTCCTGCAAGTGGTCAGATGACGCGTTTGACATTGTCACGCTTGTGTCTGTCCAGAAATCTTCCAGCCGCGGCAGAGTCGGGTTCCTGCAATTGCGCTTGTCGTGGGCACGCTGAGCAACCGAATGCAACGACCAAGCTGTTGCAGGGACATCTGTTCAAGAGTCGCGCTGGCCCACAGACACTGACTCTGCAACATGTTGCGGCGGCCTCGAGCAGAGAAGATGGTCCAATCCCGACATCAATCTGGGCGGGGGTACCTTGATTTTGAGCGGCGCTCTCCTCCAAGGCCTGCCGGCCGGCTTTCACAAAAAAGTGCTTGACAAACCTGAAAGGCAGTGTATCTTCTCAGCAGGCTGATTGACGCACTCAGCCGATTGCGGGCAACAGAATCTGCATTCCCACGCTTGATGGCGCACCGGACCGGGTATGGCCACGAAGTCAAGACACGGCGGCTTTCGCAGCGGCAATGCCCGGCGCGCGCGCCTCTTTTCACGCGCCGCGTGCCGCCGCCAGCGGCCACCGTTCTCGGTGGCACCCGCCGGCGCATTCCTCCTGCCGATCTGTGTTATCCCCTCACCCGCCCGGCACATTGATTTCGCACTGTCATTCTCCTCCCCCAAGCGTCGCCAGGCTGGTTTGAGGCTTCACGACCGCGTGTTGTCCGTTACCAATCTCAACAATCTCGAGAAAGGAAAACCATGCCGGCACTTCACTGGCTGGACGTGACCGTTATCGTGGCCATGCTGGCAGCAGTGTTGGCGATCGCGGCGTACTACGCCCGCCACGCCGGTCAAAACACCGAGGCGTTTTTTCTGTCCGGCAGAAACCTTCCCTGGTATCTGGCGGGCACGGCCATGGTCGCCACCACCTTCGCCGCCGACACGCCGCTGGCCGTTACCGAGTTGGTGGCGCGCAACGGCATTGGCGGCAACTGGCTGTGGTGGAACATGGCGATCGGGGGCATGCTCACGGTTTTCTTCTTCGCCAAGCTCTGGCGCCGTGCCGGCATCATGACCGACGTGGAGTTCGTCGAGCTGCGTTACTCCGGCAAGCCGGCGGCGGTGCTGCGCGGCTTCCGCGCGCTTTACCTCGGCCTCTTCATGAATGCCATTGTGATGGGATGGGTGCACAAGGCCATGGAGAAAATTTTCAAGGTCACCATTCCCGGCGTCGATCCCTTCTGGCTGGTGGTGGTCACCGGCGGTTTGATCGCGATCTATGCCGCGGCCTCGGGTTTGCTCGGCACCGCCCGCACCGACAGCTTTCAGTTCGTCTTTGCCATGGTTGGTTGCATCGTGCTGGCCGTGCTGGTGGTGCGGCTGCCGCAAGTGGGCGGCTTGAGCGGCATGACGGCCAGGCTCTCGCCGCAGGTGCTGGGCTTTTTCCCGCACATCGGTGAAGTGACGGTGGCGGGCATTACCGGCGGCGCGCTCAGTCTCACGGCCGGCGCATTTCTGGCCTACATCGGAGTGCAATGGTGGTCGAGCTGGTATCCGGGGGCAGATCCCGGCGGCGGCGGTTACATTGCGCAACGCATGATGGCCTGCCGCGACGAGCGGCAAAGCGTGTTTGCCACGTTGTGGTTCAACATTGCGCACTACACGCTGCGGCCGTGGCCGTGGATTCTCGTGGCGCTGGCGGCGTTGATCATTCTGCCGCGGGCCGAGAATGCCGGTGCCCTGCAGGCGGAGAACCCCGTGCTTTACGAACAAGCGGCGCAGGTTTTTCGCAACCCGGCGCTGCTGCGATCCGACGATGCCGCTTATCAATCCACGGCGTTTCGGGCGTTTTATGAAAAATACGAGAACACGGTGGATCCCGGCGTGCTTTATCCGAAACTCATGCTGCGTTACCTGCCGCCCGGTGTGTTGGGATTGCTGATCGCGGTTTTTCTCGCGGCTTATATGTCCACCATTGCCTCGCAGATCAGTTGGGGCACCTCCTATCTCATCAACGATTTTTATCGCCGTTTCCTCAAGCGGGAGGCGAGCGAGAAGCATTACGTTCTGGTCTCCCGCCTGGGCATTGCCCTGATCGTGGTGATCTCGCTGGTGGTGACCCGCCTGCTGACGACCATCTCGGGTGCGTGGGAGTTTATCATCAATGCCAGCGCCGGCATGGGCGCGGTGCTGATTCTGCGCTGGTTTTGGTGGCGCATCAATGCCTGGTCGGAAATCGCGGCGATGATTGCGCCGCTGGTGATCTATCCGCTGGCGCGCGCCTGGGGCATGCAGCCGCCGCTGACACTCTATCCGGTTGTGCTCGGCACGACCATCACCTGGCTGCTGGTGACGTTCCTGTCGCCGCCGGTCAGGCGGGAGGTGCTGTTGAAATTCTATGAGAAGGTTCATCCCGGCGGCCGCGGCTGGAAAGCGATTGCGGATCAGCTTCCCGGCGTCAAGAGTGACAGCGGCTTCGGCCGGCTCTTTGCCTGCTGGCTCAGCGGCGTCGCTTTGATCTACGGCGTGCTCTTCGGCCTCGGCAGCTTGCTGTTCGGAAAATTCCTGCTGGCCCTGCTTTTCTTTGCCGTCGCTGCTGCCGCGGTGTTCATCATCTCCGCGAGTTTGAAGAAGATCAGTTTCGAGATCGCGCCCTGAGAGTTATGCCGGCAGGGAGAAGCCGGACGGTCCGGCAATCGTTCTTCCGCCGGTATTCACGGCGGCAGGAAGCCCGACTTTTCACCCGCATTGTTTCACGTGGATATGCGATTGCACGCTGCAGGTTTGTTCCTTGATTGCCTCGAGAGGATTGCTCATGATGAAGCATTTTTCCCTGCTGTTGACCGTCCTCTGGCTCGGCCTGTGTGCGCCGGCCATGCCCCAAGAGATGCCCATGACATTGAACCTCATGCCGCAACCGGCGCAGCTCGCGCTGCAAACCGGACAATTTCGATTGCATGAGAACTTCACCATTGCCGTCACCGGCCAGCCGGAAGCGCGGTTGTATCCCGCCGCAACCCGCGCGCTGCGACGGCTGGCGGGCCGCACCGGTTTGTTCCTGCCGCAGGATGTGGTCAGGCCCGGCTTCAACCCGGACTCCGCCCAACTTGTCGTTCACTGCGAGCGGCCCGGCCAGGTTCGCTTCGGTGAAGATGAATCCTACACCCTCGCCGTCACGCCGGAAAAGATTCGCCTGCATGCGCCCACCGACCTCGGCGCGCTGCGCGGCCTGGAAACGCTGCTGCAATTGTTGGCCGCGGACGAAAACGGTTATTTCTTCCCCGCGGTGGAGATCGCGGACAGCCCGCGCTTCCCCTGGCGCGGCCTGCTCATCGATGCCTGCCGCCATTTCATGCCGGTCGAGGTGATCCTGCGCAACCTCGACGGCATGGCCGCGGTGAAGCTCAATGTGTTGCACTGGCATTTGAGTGAAGATCAGGGCTTTCGTGTCGAAAGCAGAGTCTATCCCAAACTGCATGAGCTGGGTTCGGACGGTTTCTACTACACGCAGGCGCAGATCAAGGAAGTCATTGCTTATGCGGCGGCGCGCGGCATTCGCGTGGTGCCGGAGTTCGACGTGCCCGGCCATGCCACTTCCTGGCTGGTGGCTTATCCGGAATTGGGCAGCGCGCCCGGGCCGTATCAAATCGAAAGAAACTGGGGCATCTTTTATCCCGTCATCAATCCGGCGCGCGAGTTCACCTATCGGTTTCTTGACAAGTTCTTCGGCGAGATGGCCGCGCTTTTCCCCGACCCCTATTTTCACATCGGCGGCGATGAAATCGAGCATGGCAGCCATCAAGCCAGGCATTGGAACGAGAATCCCGACATTCAGGCCTTCAAGAAGAAGCACAACCTGCCGGACAACGCCGCACTGCAGGCCCATTTCAACCAGCGCGTGCTCGCGATTCTCACCAGGCACGGCAAGATCATGGTGGGCTGGGACGAAATTCTGCATCCCAACATGCCCAAGAACATCGTGATCCAATCCTGGCGCGGCCGCGAGGCCATGATCCAGGCGGCGCAGCAGGGGTATCAGAGCATTCTCTCCAACGGCTATTACATCGACTTGATTCAGCCCACGGATTTCCACTACGGCAACGATCCGCTGCCCGCGGATTCGCCGCTCAACGAGCAGGAGCGCAGCCGCATTCTCGGCGGCGAGGCCACCATGTGGTCGGAAATGGTTTCGCCGGAGACGATTGATTCGCGCATCTGGCCGCGCACCGCGGCGATTGCCGAACGCTTGTGGTCGCCCGGCACGGTGAATGACACCGACGACATGTACCGCCGTCTGGCGGTCATCAGTTTGCAGCTCGAAGAGCACGGCTTGACGCATGAGAAAAACCATGGCATGATGTTGCGGCGCCTGGTGGGCAGCGCGAACATCGCCGCGCTCGAGAATTTGGTCGCGGTGATCGAGCCGGTGAAATTCTACAATCGCAACCGCCTGCGCCGGCAAAATTCCTTTTCACCGCTCACGCGTGTGGTCGATGCCGCCCGGCCCGATGCCGCCGTTGCGCGCAACTTCCGCAAGCTGGTGGCGCGCTATCTCGCCGGCGGCGATCGCCAGGCGCTGGCCGCGGAAATCAAATCCTGGCTGACGCTCTGGCGGGACAATCATGCCGCGCTGCTGCCGGTTATCAAAGCCGCGCCGGTGCTGGCGGAAATCGCCCCGCTGTCGCAGGATCTCGCGGAGATTGCCGCCCTCGGACTGGAAGCGCTCGACCGCCTGGAAAGCCGGCAGAGCAGCGACCAAGCGTGGCAACCGGAAAAGCTGGCGGTTCTGCAAAAAGCGGCAACCCCGCGCGGGCAAACGGAATTGATGGTGGTTACGGCAATCGAGCAACTGGTGCAAGCCAGCGGCAATCAATCGAAATGAGTGAGGGCGCTTAACGGGAGAGCATCGTATGTCAGTCGCACGCCAGGACCGACTGCTGTCGCTGGATGTTTTTCGCGGGATCACCATTGCCGGTATGATCCTGGTCAACAATCCCGGCAGTTGGTCGCATGTCTACCCGCCGCTCGCGCACGCCGAGTGGGACGGCTGGACGCCCACCGATTTGATCTTCCCCTTCTTTCTCTTCATCGTCGGCGTGGCCATGGCCTATTCCTTCGAGAAAATTTTGCAGACCGGCGAGAAACCCAGGGGCATTTACTGGAAAATCCTGCGCCGCACGCTGATCCTGTTCGGGCTGGGAATTTTCCTGGCTTTGATTCCCGTGAACCTGCCTGCGGGCTACAACTGGTTCACCGACACGCTGCTAAAGGTCCGCATCCCGGGGGTGCTGCAGCGCATTGCCGTGGTCTATTTCTGCGCGGCCATGATCCTGCTGCATTTTCGGCGGCGCGGCCAGGCGTGGTGGGCTGCGGGGCTGCTGATTTTCTACTGGCTGGTGATGAAGCTCGTGCCCTTCACCGTGATGCAGGACGGCCTCGCCGTCACCCATGTGGGCGAATTGACCAAGGAGATCAATCTCGCCGCCTGGCTCGACGACAAGATCTTTCACGGCCACACCTGGCAGGTGGGCGCGTATCTGCATCGCGATCCCGAAGGCTTGCTTAGCACGCTGCCGGCGATTGTCACGGCCCTGTTCGGCGCGTTCACCGGCTACTGGCTGAAGCGCGGCAAGCCGCCGTACGAAACCGTGTGCGGGCTCTTTGTCGCCGGCGTCTCCGGCCTGCTGCTCGGCAGCATTTTGGATTACGGCTTTCCGATCAACAAATGGCTGTGGTCGCCCTCATACGTCGTCTTCACGGGCGGCATGGCGCTGGTGTTCCTCGCGATGTGTCACTATCTCATCGACCTCAAGGGCTGGCAGTGGTGGATCAAGCCGTTCGTCATCTTCGGCATGAATCCGATTGCGCTGTATGTGCTGGCCGGCGTGTTCACGCATCTCATTCTGCTCATCAAAGTTTCGGCGGCACCGGCGGTCAGCCTGAAGACCTGGATCTACCAAAATCTCTTCGCCTCCTGGCTGGGAAACATGAACGGCTCGCTGGGCTTTGCCGTCGCCTACATTGCCTTCTGGCTCGGCATCATGACGATCTTCTACAGGAAGCAGATCTTCATCAAGATCTAGCGGTCTGTTACCTTGAAATGTACAGCCATCATCCCTGTCATCCTGCAAGGATCCTGCAAAGCTTTGAGCACAGTGCCAGGTGTCTCGCAAGATTCCTTCTGAAGGATGCTCGGAATCACTCATACCAGTCAAAGTAACAGAGTACTGGTGCAATGCTGTCTCGAGAAGTCTGCGCCAGATTTTGGGGACAAGCGAAGAACTAACCCTGTGAATATCATGCAAACTGCACAAACCAATCTTGCGCCAAGTCGAGACGGCGGCCGCACGGCCTTGCTCCTCTTGTTGCTTGCGATCACTGCATTCGCCTGCGGCAAAAAGCCCGAACCAGCAGCCGGGCATCCGGCGCAGCCGGCCGCGGTGATTCCGGCAGAGGCCGGCTGGGAAAAAGTTGCCGGCGGCCTCAACTTTCCCGAAGGCCCGGCCTGGGATGGCCGGGGCACACTCTACGTGTCGAATTGCTATGGCGGTTGGATCGCCCGGCTGGCGCAGGGGCGAGTCGACACTTTTCTCATTGCGGGGCGCGCGCCGTTCACGTTTGAGAAGACCAACGGCATGGCTTTTCGTCAGGGCTTTTTGTTTGCGTGCGATTTTGGCGCGGGCGCGATTCTGCAGATTTCACCCGCCGGCGTGACGAAGATTTACGCGGATGATTATGCCGGGCAGGCCTTCAACCGTCCGAACGACCTGACCTTCGATGCCGCCGGCAATCTCTATTTCACCGATCCCAAGTCCTACAGCCGGGAAATCTTGGACGGCCGCGTCTTTCGCATCCGCGCCAGGGATCAGGCCATCGAGTTGCTTGCTGACAGTCTGGGATTTCCCAATGGCCTGGCATTGTCGCGCGACGGCAGGGAACTGTTCCTCTGCGAATCTGCCTTTGAGCGCGTGTTGCGCTTCGAGCTGACGCCGGAGGGCCGGTTGCGCCATCGCCGGGTCTTCGTGCATTTGCCCGGTGGCGATCCGGACGGCCTGGACTTTGATTCCGCCGGCAATCTCTATGTCGCGCATTTCGGCGGCGCTGCGGTTTATGTGATAGCGCCTGATGGCAGCCTGCGGCAGAAGCTGGCCGCGCCTGGCAGGAAACCGACGAACCTCGAGTTCGGCGGCGAAGATCTGCGCACGCTGTTTCTCACGGAGGTTGAAACCAACGCGCTCTATCAGCGCCGCGTCGAGGTGGCGGGCTTGCCGCAGCGCTAGCGGCGCTCTGTTACTTTGAAAGGCCCAACACAAACCGCGACTCTGAGGAAATCGCCAACAGTTGGAAACGGGCCCAGCAGATGAAAAAAACCTTTATCAGTCGGGTTGTTTCTATCTGCTGGAGGGGAGTATTGTTTTTAGAGCGACGAGTTCACTCCAAAGAGACTACTCACCAACACTGTCAACCAGCACGGAGGCCATTCTGCCGGGGATGCGGTGAAGAAGTGGGCACAATGCCGGGGCCTTCATGGGACTGCTTTGACTGATACGGCAACGGCGAGTAAACGCTGTCGTCTCGAGCAGGCCGGCTTGATACCGTTGATTCCCCGAGCGAAGCCAGAGTGTTATTTGCCTGGGGCGTTGAATTCAATTTGACATCGTGGCCGCAACACTGGTGTTGGCGACATGGGAGAAGACGAGTGTTCAAATTATTTTGCGGTCGCGCCCGGCAGTTGGTTCACGGCGGCTTCATCGCGCTGTTGGCCGTCGCGGGCTGGCCGGTAAACATGTCCGCGCAGGTGCGCGTGGTCGGTTACTACCCCGCCTGGATGAAAACCAAGCTGCCGGCGGCGCGCCTGCAATTCCAACATCTCACCCACCTCAATCATGCCTTTGCCTGGCCGCTCGCCGACGGCAGCCTCGCGAGTTATGCCGAGCTGAATCATCCCGAGTTGATCCAGGAGACGCATCGCGCCGGCAGGAAGATTTTGATCGCGCTGGGCGGTTGGGGACAGTCGGACGGCTTCGCCGCCATGTCCGCGGATTCCGCCGCGCGGGCACGCTTCATCAAAAACCTGGTCGACTTCTGTGCCTCACGCGGTTATGACGGCGCTGATTTTGACTGGGAGTTCCCTCGCAACAACACCGACCGCGCCAATCTCACCCGATTAGTCCAGGAAGTGCGCCAGGCGTTTGTTGCGGCCAACCAGGGCTGGCTGCTCACCATGGTGGCCGTCACCTCCGACTGGTCCGGCCAATGGCACGACTATGCTGCGCTCGCCCGCGAGGTCGACTGGTTCAATTTGATGGCCTACGATTTTCACGGCAGTTGGACCAATCACGCCGGCCACAATGCGCCGCTGTATGCCCCGGCGAGCGAGTAGTATGACGGCTCGGCGCATCAAGGTGTTCTCTATTTGCGCGACCAGCGCGGCGTTCCGCAAGAGAAGATTCACTTGGGCGTGCCATTTTACGGCAGAGAGTTCAACGCCACGCGGCTCTATGGCCCAAGCACCGGCGGCACTGACGTGGAGTATGGCGCGATTCCGGCGCGCCTGAATGCCGGCTGGGAGTATTTCTGGGACGACGTGGCCAAAGTGCCCTACCTGCTCAACCCCGGCCGCACGAAGTTCCTCACGTTTGATGATTCGGTTTCAGTGCGGCACAAATGCGAATACATCAAACAAAATCGCCTGGGCGGTGCGATGATCTGGGCGCTCGGGCAGGATGTCTTCAACAACACGCAGCCCTTGCTGGAAGCGATGGCCCGCGCGCTCAACGCTGGCGTGGCAGTGGCCGCGCCAACGCCGGCAACGGTGGAGAAATTCGAGCTGTTCCAGAATTATCCCAACCCCTTCAACCCGGCGACCACCATCGTTTTTTCGCTCGCTGCCGATGCGGCCGTGAAACTTGTGATTTACAGCCTGACCGGCGGGCAAATCGCCGTATTGGTGGACGGCGTGCTGACGCGCGGCCGGCACACGTTCACGTGGGAGGCGACCGGCCAGGCCAGCGGCGTCTACTTCGTCCAACTGGAAGTGGAAGGCGCGATTGCGGCCGAGAAAATGACCCTGGTGCGCTGATCCATCTGCGGGCTTGACTTTGTCGCTGACAGCCGCGATCTTGGCGTCGTCGCAGTGAGCCAGACAGTCCCGCCGCGGGGGACGGCAATTCGCCGTGACTCGGGGAAATACACCTTGGTTCGCATTTGCGCCGGCGCGGTTCTGCTCACCGGCATCACAACGCAACAAGCCGGCACCAGTCACGGCAACATGACGGAGAGAACGGCGCCGGCGCGCAGCCGGCCTCGCGGGCCGGAGACACCGCACCACAAGACTGCCATGCAACGCATTCTTTATCTGATTCAGAAAGAGTTTCGCCAGATCTTTCGCGATCGCGCCATGCTGTTCATCATCTTCCTGGCGCCGCTGGTGCAGATGCTGGTCATCGGCTCGGCCATCACCGTGGACGTCAAGAACGTCAAAATCATTTTGTATGATGCCGACCACAGCACCGTCAGCCGCGAATTGTGCCGGCGCTTCGCCAACAATCCCTCCTTCGAACTGGTCGGCTACGTCGACGATGCCGCGGGCATCCGCCACGCGCTCGACAACTGGCAGGCGCAAATGGGCATTGCCATTCCGCCGCACTTTGCCCGCGAGCTCGAGCGCGGCATGCGGCCCGCGGTGCAGATCATGGCCGACGGCCTGGACGGCAACACCGCCGGCATTGCGCTGGGGTATGCGCAGGGCATCCTGTCCTCCTTCACACCGGAGCCGCGCCTCACGGCCGTGGCCCGCGCGCCCGTGATTGCCGAGAGCCGCATGTGGTACAATCTCAATCTCGAAAGCAAGCAATACATGATCCCCGGGTTGATCGGTCTGCTCGTCACCGTGGTGACCATGTTTCTCACCTCGATGGGTTTGGTGCGCGAGAAGGAAATCGGTACGCTCGAACAATTGATGGTGACGCCCATCCGGCCGGCGGAGTTGATCATCGGCAAGGTGATGCCGTTTGTGATCATCGGCTTCGTTGAGATCAATGTGATGCTGGGCACCGCCTTTCTTTATTTCAAGCTGCACCTGGCCGGCAGTTATGCGCTGCTGCTCGGGGTGTCGTTGATCTATTTCATGACCAGTCTGGGACTGGGCATGTTCATTTCGACACTGGCGGAAACGCAGCAGCAGGCCATGTTCATTTCCTGGTTCTTCATGATCTTTCTGCTGCTGATGTCGGGCTTTTTGACGCCCATCGCCAACATGCCGCCGGCGTGGCAGCAGGCGACCTATCTCAATCCCATGCGCTATTACGTCAATCTGCTGCGTGAGATCTTCCTCAAGGCCACGCCGCTGGAGGCGTTGTGGAATGAGATCATTCCGCTCACTGCCTTCGGCTTGTTGATTCTCACGTTCAGCGCGTTGAAATTCAAGAAGCGCGTGCGGTGAGCCATGGCCCGCGGCGGGCGACGCCGGCTCGGCCCGGCAGGATTCAAACGAATCAGTTTTTTTCCTTCCGCACCCTGCCGCCCCGGTGCGTGAAACCGCTTCGCAGTCCCGCCCGGGCTTTGTGAAAACACAGGCGCAACGCCTCAAGCTTCCCGAGACTTCCCGGTCTGCATGACGCATATCTCCCGGAGTGACCCATGAAAGCAATGGTGAATGGTGTGACCCTGGCGTATGATGATCGCGGCCACGGCCTGCCGGTGGTTTTGCTGCACGGCTTTCCGCTCAACCGCAAGATCTGGCAGCCGCAGGCTGAGACGCTGCAGGCGCGGTATCGCGTGATCACGCCCGACCTGCGCGGCCACGGCGAAAGCGCCGCGCCGCCCGGCCCCTATACCATGGCCGGCATGGCCGCCGACGTCGCTGCGTTGCTGGACGCCCTGCAATGCGGCCCGGCGGTGATGGCCGGGCATTCCATGGGCGGTTATGTTCTGTTCGCGTTTTACCGGCACTATCCGCAATTGGTGAAAGGATTGGTGCTGGTGAGCACGCGCGCGGCGGCCGATGCGGCGGAAGGCCGGGCCAATCGTGAAGCGATGGCGCAGCGCGCCGAACAGGAACAGAGCAGCCGCGTGGCGGTTGAGAAGATGCTGCCCAACATGATGGCGCCGGCTGCGCTCGCGGCACGGCCCGCGCTGCGCAGCGAGGTGGAAACGATGATGGCAACCGCTTCCGTCAACGGCATTGCCGGCGCCCAGCGCGGCATGGCGAACCGGCCCGACAGCAGCGAGCTTTTACCCCGCATTGCCGTTCCCACTTTGATCATCGCCGGCACCGCGGACGCCCTCATTCCCCATGCAGAGGCGCAGCGCATGGCGCAAATGATTCCCTCCGCCGAGTTGCATCTTCTGGAAGATGCCGGCCATCTCCCCAGCCTGGAAAAACCGGAAGAATTCACCGCGGTGCTGCAGACCTGGTTGCAGAAAATCCAATAGTCGCTGTTTTGCCTGCAGGCTTCGCGAGCGGCTGGCAGCGACCGTTTGCGATCGCCTTCTGGCAACTCAGGGGCAGGAGCCGGCGCGCGGCGCGAACCTCCGCAAACTTCCCCAGGAAGCAGAAGGCGAAGTTTCTTCGCAACCGCGCCGGCCACCCGCCGGCCAAAACCTGGCGCCAACCCCGGCTTCTTTTTCATCTTTCTACAGATTCGTGTTTCGGGCTGTCAACCATTTTTGCGGCCCTGCTGTCTGAAGAAATGCCAGGCAAGAGCAGAGGGCAGGGCAGCAGCGGTTGGCGCGCAAGCGGCTGGAAAAGGTTCATGCATGATTCCTGATGAAGCCCCATTGATTCGGCGACTGCAGTCGGGCGAATCTTCGGCATTTCGCGAGCTGGTGGAGGCGCACAAACGGCGGGTGATGGCGCTCGCCTTTGATTTGACGGGCAACCTGCAGGACGCCGAGGACGTGGCGCAGGAGGCCTTCATCAAGGCACATCGCGGCATTCGCGATTTTCGCGGCGAGGCGCAATTGAGCTCGTGGCTTTATCGCATCGTGGTGAACATTTGCCTCAATCGCCGCCGCAAAAAGGCCGTGGCGGAGATGGAATTGCGGGACACTTTCGAGGGCGATCACAAACATCCCGCGCATGCCAGCGAGGCGCCGGAGGCGAATCCCGAAGTGATGGCCGCCTCCGGCATGATGCGTGAACATCTGCGCGCCGCGCTGCAGCGCCTGTCCCCGCAACAGCGCACCATTTTCATCCTGCGCCACGATCAGGACTTGCCGCTGCAGCAAATCAGCACGATTCTGCAAATTTCCGAAGGCACGGTGAAGAGCCAGCTTTTTCGCGCCCTGCGCAAGCTGCAGAAGCAACTTGCGTTTTATCGCGCGGATTTGGGAATGAGCTAGCCCAACTTCCGCAGATGAAGATTTTTTTGAAGCTTTTTGGGTAGCGGATC
>JBBIKM010000007.1:0-67581 GCA_037445455.1 bacterium
GGCGCCGCCCTCGATGTCTTCGAAAACGAGCCCGCCGTTCATCCCGATTTGCTGGCGCTCGAAAACGTGGTCCTGACCCCGCACACGGCCAGCGCCACCATTGCCACCCGCGGAAAAATGGCGACCATGGCGGCCAACAATCTCATTGCCGGTTTGCGCGGCCAAAAGCCGCCGAATCTGGTGAATGTTGAGGTGTGGGGCAAGCAGCGCAAGTGAGGGATTCTTGCGGTTGCGGCCCGCCGGCCGCAATCATTGTGTTTGACGGACGGGAGGAGGAAAACGTGGATGTGTTCAACCGGCTGGCAGTGATGACGCTGCCGTTGGTGCCCAAGCCCCTGGTGCGCCGCGTCTCGAGCCGTTACATTGCCGGCGACAAGATTGAAGATGCCGTGCGCACGGTGCGCGCGCTCAACCAGCGCGGCATGATGGCGACCCTCGACATTCTCGGCGAGCATATTTCCCTGCGCGCGGAGGCGATTGCCACCGCGGATCATTATCTGCAAGCCCTGGAAACCATCGCTCGCGAAAAGCTCGACAGCAACATCTCCCTCAAGTTGACGGCGTTCGGGCTGAAGCTGGATTTTGATTTCTGCGTGGAGAACGTCCGGCGGGTGGTGCAGCGGGCAAAGGAGCTGGGTAATTTTGTCCGCCTCGACATGGAGGATTCCTCCTGCACCACTGACACGCTGCGCGTGTATGACCTGCTGCGCCGGGAGTTCAGCAACGTCGGCACTGTGATCCAGGCTTATCTGCGGCGTTCGCTGCAGGACGTGCGCCAGTTGGTCGCGGAGGGCAAGCCCACCAACCTGCGCTTGTGCAAAGGCATCTACCTCGAGCCGCGCAGCATTGCCTACAAAAACCGCGAGTTGATCAACAAGAACTTCACCTACCTTTTGCATGAGATGCTGCGCCACGGCGCCTATGTCGGCATTGCCACGCATGACGAGCGCCTGGTGTGGGACGGCATGCGCCTGGTGGATGAACTCAAACTGCCGCCCACCGCCTATGAATTCCAAATGCTGCTGGGCGTCGACGAAGAACTGCGCGACGTCATCGTGAATGCCGGCCACCGGTTGCGCATCTACGTGCCCTTCGGCCGGCAATGGTACGCCTACTCCGTGCGCCGGCTGCAGGAAAATCCCCAAATCGCCGGCTATGTCGTGCAAAATTTTCTGGGATTGAAATCCACCTGACACTCCCGCACCAGGAGAACCTCTGCGGGAGTGTCAGGTGGGGCGCAAGGGCGGCTGCGTTCGGGCTAGGCGAAGATGATCCACAACACGCCAATGACAGCAGCCAGAACCAGCGACAAGATAATGTTGATCTGATGCTGCTTTTTCATACCGGCGCCTGCGCCCGCAGCGCGGTCCGACGCCGGCGCGCTGGCAAAGGTCAGGCCGGCAATCTGCCCGGCTGCCGGCGGCTTGGTGGCAAGGCTGACGCCGATGAGGATGACGGTGCAGATCACGAACAGCAGCACGGCGAAATGCAGGAAATTGATCTCGGCGATCCACGCCCAGAGTGTGCCGTCCGCCAGCCCGGTCTTGTCGGTGCCGTTGGCCAGTTCCAGAATCAGGCGCAAGGCGCCGAGCACGAAACCGCTCACCAGCGAAGTCACTGCGCCGATGCCGTTCAGCCGCGTGATGAACAGGCCGAAGAGAAAACAGGCGGCAATCGGCGGCGCGATGTAAGCCTGCACGCTTTGCAAATAAATGTACAACTGGGAGGAGATGTATTTCATGAACGGCACCCACAGCAGCCCGAGCACCACCAGCACACCGGTGGCGGTGCGGCCGACCATGACCAGCCGGCGCTCGGTGGCACTGGGATGCAGTTTCTTGTAAAGGTCCCAGGTGATGAGCGTCGAGCACGAGTTGAACACCGAGCTGAGCGAGCTCATCAGCGCGGCCAGCAAGCCGGCGATGACCAGGCCCTTCAAGCCGATGGGCAGGATGCGGGTGACCAGCGTGGGAAAGGCGCGGTCGGCAGTCGCCGAGGTGATGTCACTGAACAGCGCCACCGCAATCATGCCGGGCAGCACGAAGATGAACACCGGCAAGATCTTGAGGAAGCCGGCGAAAATGGTGCCCCGCCGCGCCTCTTCCAGGTTGCGCGCCGCGAGAACTCTTTGCACGATGTATTGGTCCGTGCACCAATACCACAAGCCCAGAATGGGCGCGCCGAAGATGATGCCGGTCCAGGGAAAATCCGGGTGGCTCACCGGTTTCCACATCGAGAAGAAATCCGCGGGCAGTTTGGCGGTCAGGCTTTGCCAGCCGCCGATTTCGGCGATCCCCAGGATGGTGAGCGTGACCGAACCGAGAATCAGCACGAAGGTTTGAATCACCTCGGTGTACACCACGGCGCGCAGGCCGCCGGCGATGGTATAGATGCCGGTGATGATCACCAGGGCGAGGGCGCTGGCCAGCATGTCCATGCCGGTCAACTCGCGAATCACCACGGCACCGGCATACAGGGTGACGCTGATCTTGGTGAGCACGTAGCCGACGATCGACACCGAGGCCAGATACCAGCGCGCCGCGGCGTTGTAGCGCTGTTCGAGAAACTCGGGCATGGTGTACACACCGCTGCGCAAGTAGAAGGGCACGAACAGCCAGCCCAGCAGCAGCAAAATGAGGCAGGCCAGCCATTCAAAGTGGCCGACCGCCAGGCCGCCGGCAGCGCCGGAGCCCGCCAATCCCACCAGATGCTCGCTGCCGATGTTGGAAGCGAACAAGCTGGCGCCCACCACCAGCCAGCCGACATCGCGGCCGGCAAGAAAGTAGTCCGCGCTTTCTTCCTTGCCCTTGCGGAATGCCCAGTACCCGATCGCCAGCATGAGGGCAAAGTAGCCGGCAATGATGAGCACATCGACAACGTGCACAGATCCCATCTTCTCTCCTCCTCCTTAGTTAGGATTCACTTCCGGTTTTGATGAGCAGAACTGCGGTGTGATGAGTGCGGCGCCGCGCGAGCGGTGAATTGGCACCGCTTCGGCCGGCACTGGTGGTTTGGGCTGCCGGGCACCTGCAGGCAGGTAGCCCCTTCTGGCAGCCCGGGCGGAGTTTGGAAAAATGCCAAACTGATTTGACAGATTGCAGCAGGGTAGAAGTGTTTCTTGGGTGGCGACAAGCTAACAAGCGGAAACGAGGAAAGCAAGTGCCGGGCCTCGGAAAAGCGTCCGCGCGAAACCACCGCCGTCCGCGCGCAGCGTGCCTGCGCGGAGAGAGGTGCATCATCGCCCTTTTATTTTGTTGAATGAAATTGTACCATGGAGCCGTTGCTGCCTGAATACCAAAAACCTTGCAGGAGAATATTGCACCCATGACTCAAACACAACTTCCCATTCCGCCGCATTTCAATCCTCAAAACGTCGGTGAAGTCTGGCGTGTGCCCTACCAAGACCGTGCTCTGAGCGCCGAAGCCTGGGCGCGGCAGCACAACCTGTTGCCGGCGTCGCATGATCGTTTTCGCATCTGCCTGTTGCCGGTGGACGTGCAGAATACCTTCTGCATCCCGGGCTTCGAGTTGTATGTCGGTGGCCGCTCGGGCCGGGGCGCGGTGGAAGACAACCGCCGCCTGTGCGAATTCATCTATCGCAACTTGCACCGCCTGACGCAGATCTGCCCCACCCTGGATACCCACCAGGCCATGCAGATCTTTCATGCGATTTTTCTGGTGGATGAGCACGGTGAACATCCCGCGCCTTATACCCTGATTACCGCTGAAGACGTCGCGCAAGGCCGGTGGCGATTCAATCCCGCAGTGGCGGACAATCTCCATCTCGACGTGCTGGAGGGGCAGCGCCATCTGCAGCATTATGTCGAGGCGCTGCAGCGCGGCGGCAAATACGCGCTGACCATCTGGCCCTACCACGCGATGCTGGGCGGCATCGGCCATGCCCTGGTTTCCGCAGTGGAGGAGGCCATCTTCTTTCACAGCATTGCGCGCCGCAGCCAGCCGGATTTTCAAGTGAAGGGCAACAATCCCCTCACCGAAAATTACTCCGTGTTGCGGCCGGAAGTGCTGACTGGCCCCGGCGGCAAAACCATTGCCCACAAGAACACGCGGCTGATCACCAAGCTGCTGGAGTTCGATCTGGTCATCATCGCCGGCCAGGCCAAGAGCCATTGCGTGGCGTGGACCATCGCGGATTTGCTCAATGAAATGGTGGTCACCGATCCCACCCTGGTGCGAAAAGTCTACTTGCTGGAGGATTGCACCTCGCCGGTGGTGGTGCCGGGCGTGATCGATTACACCGAAGAGGCGGACGCCGCCTTCCGTAGATTCGCGCAAGCCGGCATGCACGTGGTGCGTTCCACCGATCCGATTGCGACCTGGCCGGGGATTGCCCCGTGAAGGCCATGGTTCTGATCCGCCGGCGCGGCCTGCTGCTTGGCCTCTTTTTGTGGTCGATCGCGGGCGCTGCTCAGGCGCAGAAAGTGGTGGACCTGCGCAGCTTCACCGTGCTGCCACGGCTGCCGGCCGCGCCCGACACGCTGGCCCTGCTGCTGGTTGAATTCGACGATGTCACGCACGCGGGGTATGATTCCGCCGGGATTCGCATTCCGTACAACCGCGTGCACCGCTGGCGCGATTTCTACTACATGATGGCGTCCCGCGGCGTTTACTCCACCGAACGCACCGGCATGCGTTCGCCCGAGGGCGAGCCGGTGTTTGGCAGCTTCGTCGATTATTTCGCCGAGATGTCGCGTGGCAAATACGTGCCGGTCGTGCAGATTCTCAACGACTCCACGGCTGCCGGCCTGCCGCGTTGGATTCCGTTGGGCGCGCCCAAGACCGACTACTTCGGCGCGGCCAATTGGGACAAGCTCTACGCGCATGCCAAGGCCGCTGCCGCCGCCCACGGCCTGGATGTGCGCATCACGCCGCAGCGCCGCCTCGCCCTCATCTACGCCGGCAACCGCCGCGGCAAGGGCGCCAAACTCTTCGGCGTGTGTGATTCCCGGCCGCTGCCGGAGTTCTTCTTTTCCTCCGAGCGCTGGACCTTCACCGGCGGCGCCAACGATTACGACGAAGCGCGTCACGCCCGCCTTTCGCACATGGGGCCGTTTTGCCATGAAATGAATCACATGCTCGGCGAGATGCACCACGACGTTTCGTTGTGGGACATGATGGGCAACGGCCACAAGAACAGCGTGGACGGCGGCTTCGGCAATTGCCCCGCGCCCATCAGCCCGTGGTTTCGCGCGCAACTCGGCTGGCTGGCATTGCATGAAATGCCCTGCAATCGCAGCGTCACGCTCAAGTATGGCGACGATCGCCACAATTACTATTTGTGGCAAGTTCCGCAGCAGGGCTTTGCGCTGTTGTTCGAGCATCGCCGCTACCATCGCGGTTACGATCGCGGCCTGCCCGGCCGCGCCGCGGGTGAGGCAGGCGGTCTGTTGATTTGGCGCATCAGCGGCGGCTACAGCGATCTGCTCGAAGCCGACGGCCGCAGCGGCGAAGACAATGCCGTGCGCGACATCTTTCGCGTGCCCGCTGCCCGCGCCGATTCCAGCCGCGATGCGCTGGCCACGCGCCACCCCCTGCCGCTGAGCCGTCTGATCCGGCTGCACAAACCGGTGCCCGGCCTCGCGGTGGAGATTCTGCAGCAGCGTGGCGACAAGCTGAAAATGCGGGTGCAATGCCCCTGAATCGGCTGTTGTTTGCCAGCGGGATTTTCTCTATATTCCGCCGCGCTTGTGCGGTCTTGCCGGCCGTGCGCGGTCCGGCATTGCCACGCTCAAGCGATGTGCCGCCGGCGAAGGATCTGCCCGGCCCGGCAAGAAAGGATAACCCCTGTCGCTCACCCTCCTGCCGTTGATCCGGCAGGTGCTCATTTCATCAAATGGGATGCGGCCATGTTTCACCTCGCCTCTGCCGAAGACATTCTCTCCGGCCAGGTTACCGATGTCTATTTCGAGCGTACCCGGCACATGCTTACCGAGCTGGGCAGGGATGCGCACGTCGCGGTAGAATTCATTCTGAAGAAATTTCCCCGGCCCAACAACTGGGGCATCTTCGCCGGCCTGGAGGAGGCGATGACGATTCTCAAGCGGCTGCCGGTGTCGGTTGACGGGCTGCCGGAAGGTTCGCTGTTTTTCGAGGACGAGCCGGTGCTCACCATCGAGGGTCGCTATCTCGATTTTGGGCCTTATGAAACCGCGCTGCTCGGCCTGCTCAGCCAGGCCACCGGCGTGGCCACGCGCGCGGCGCGCTGCAAGAAAGCCGCCGCCGGCCGGCCGGTGATCAGCTTCGGCGCGCGGCGCATGCATCCCGCCATCGCGCCCATGATCGAGCGCAATGCCTTCATCGGCGGCTGCGACGGCGTGGCCTCGGTGGCGGCGGCGCAACTGCTCAATATCAAGCCCTCGGGCACGACGCCGCATGCCTTCATTCTGCTGGTGGGCGATACCGTGGCCGCGGCGCAGGCGTTTGACCGCCACATCGAGCCGGAAGTGCCGCGCGCGATTCTCATCGACACCTTCAACGACGAAAAATTCGAAGCCCTGCGCGTCGCCGAGGCGCTCGGCGACCATCTCGCCTACATCCGGCTCGATACGCCCAGCAACCGCCGTGGTGACTTCGTCAGCCTGGCGCGCGAGATCCGCTGGGAACTCGATCTGCGCGGTTACCATCATGTGAAGATTTTTCTTTCCGGCGGCATCGATGAGGAAAAGATCCTGCAATACAACGTCATCGCCGATGCCTACGGCGTCGGCACCGCGATTTCCAACGCGCCGGTGATGGATTTTGCCATGGACATCGTCGAGATCGACGGCCGGCCCATTGCCAAGCGCGGCAAGAAATCCGGCCGCAAACATCTCTGGCGCAATCGCAAGACCGGCGAGCGCATCGTGCAGCCGGTGGCGCATGAAATCAACGGCGACATGGAACCGCTCTTTGTCCAAATGATGCGCGCCGGCAAGCTGCTGTACCAGCCGCAGCCGCCCACCGAGATTCGCAAGTATGTCTTGCAGCAATTGGAGCGGGTGGAACTGGCCGGCTTCTGAGGAGCAAGAAATCTGGACGACCCTTTGCGGCAGGGCCTGGCAGCGGGGATTCTCCTGCCGGAAATCCAAACAGTTGGCGATTTGCAGGAGCGTCATGCGACCCGCATAAATGCAGCCCGAAGTGACGCTCAGTGAACGGCTTCTTGTGTTTCTGCACGCCTTCGCCTCCCAAGGCGAGAGGAGAGCGGCGTCATGTCAACATCCTCCTCCGGCTTCGAGCCGATTGATCACACCGCGGATGTCGGCTACCGCCTCCATGCCGCCACCCTGCCGGAACTGTTCATCGTCGCGGCGCGCGCGCTGTTCGACGCCATTACCGATTTGGAAACCGTGCGGCCCGCCTTCGCGCGCACGATCCATGCAAGCGCCGGCGATGTCGAAGCGCTGCTGGTGGCGTGGCTGGCGGAATTGAATTTCTGCTGCCTCCACGGCCTGGAAGTCTTTTCACAATTCGAGATCAAACGGTTTTCACCCACCGCGCTCTCCGCCCTGGCCCGCGGCGAAAAAATCGATCCGCTGCGCCACGAAATCAAAACCGAAATCAAAGCGGTGACTTATCACGGCCTGTACGTGCGCGAAACCGCCGCCGGCTGGGAGGCGCAGGTGATCTTTGATGTGTGAGACGGCGCGTGATGTCATTTTCACTTGTTAACCCAATCGCCGCCGGCGGGGGGATGCGCGCAGGGGAGTTCCAGATCTTGTCGTTTACGAAGAGAGACGGCATTTTTCAATGAAGCAGGTTTGTGGGACACGACTTTTCCGCCAGATGTCCTGGACTGCGGTATTGAGGCAACCACAGGCGGCGCACTGCCTGGCAGACTCAGTACCTTGCTCTTATGACGAACCTGGAACCTCCAATCAAATGAATCGGATGCTGCTGCCCCCAAAAGGACGAAGTGGTCTATATTGTTGAACAATCGTGATGCGGGGGCAATTTGCTTCGAGGTGCGGCGGCGAGCCCGAATTCGTCAAGCTGAGACAGCATAATCCGATGCCGTCGGCATGGTGGTGGTTTCTTGAACAGATTTCCGCTGAGCAGTTTTTCCCAGCAGAGACCAGCTCATGAAGTACGGTATCCGATATGGCAACGGCAGCCCTGGTCAAAGAAATTTTCAAAGCATTGCCTCATCTTCGAAAAGTCGGGCCAAGAATATGTGGTTTGATTTCGACGATGAAGCGGATGTTTTGTACCTCAGTTTGGAGCGACCCCAATACGCGGCAGACACGAATATACTCGAAGACGTGTTTTGCTCAGAACGCGCTGCAAGAAAATGGTGGGCATAACGACCACGAATTTCAGCCGTAAATTCCATTAGTACCATCGTGCTGGTCAGCCGTGTGCCGTGCAACCCAAAGATCAGAGTGGGAAGAGCTGCCGCCAGCGTTGCGGGTTGTTGCACGCACCCAGTGGCCGCGACTTCTCCAAGCCATTCACCCCGTTGGATAGTCTTTGGCAAGGGCGCTTTCCTCAAAGGATGGCCTTATCCAACGGGGCTTCCCGTCATTGCCGCGCAAGGCGGCGTCCCCGCCCTGCGCGAAACCGCCTGCGCCATCGTCGATACCGCCACGTGGTGGCCTTAATGCAAAAAAGACAAAAAGAGAAAAAAGAAAAGGAGCCAAACGGGGTGAGCTAAGGGTAAGTAGCGTGCCCCATTTGCGAAGCTTTGCAAATTCCCGTTTGCGAATGAGAAAAGAAATCTGTGCAATTTTCCGGCAGATCACGGCGAGGCATGTCCATTTTTGGAATACAAGAGAAGCTACGCAAGCAGCAACTTGATATTTGCCTGCATGCTCTTGAAGAGGCTGTTGATAATTTCTTATCACGCCATGAGGTGATCGAGGCTCTGTCGCAGAATGGTGAGATTATCGAAGACGATCCGGCCAGTTTTTGTTGTTTGGCGTGCTGCAAAAGCAAACAATAGCCCGTTCACGTTGCTTTCGATTATCATGATTTTATCAAAGGACTCAGCCCCGATCTCGAAATCGTGACGATTTACAAACCCGATCCTGTGCTTTGGATCAACTCCCGCAAACGTAAGAGATAATTTTGTGACAACTTGCTCAAAATGCCGCTCCGCCATGACTCCGGGCATAACCGATGTCAACTTCAGCCGTAACGACTTCCACATTCAAGTCAGAAACCTACCGGCTTCGCTTTGCTCGAATGGCGACAATAAGACGCTCGATAGCAGAGTGGCGCTTTGCAGCGATCGCATCGTTCAGGCGATCTTTGCGACGGAACAGCCGATTCGGATGCGCGAATTGGTGCTCGAAGCCGCTTGACCTCGTTGACATTTTGTGTCGTCTCATTGAGAAAAAAAGCCAGCCGACCTTTTGGAATCTGTTGGCTTCTTTTGTTTAAAGAGCTGTCGGCCACGTTGTGGGCCTTTGCGCGCAGCAAGCGGTCGCAATCTCTCCATGCCCTCTCGACACGGCGCCCGGTCCCTGCCGAGCCGTGCAGTGTGCCGGCGCTTCACGAAGCTGCCCACCTGCGGCGTTACTGCCTTTGAACGAAACCTGCGGGCCACCAGTCGGTATGGCTGGCGGTGGTGGCCGATTGCGAGCTTGCCGCTGTGCCGTTCCGCGCGGCCAGGGCGAGGTTAAGGCGGCGCCGGCTTCGTCCCCACACCAGAATGAATTGCGGCAGAGTCCCCCGACTTCTTCATCAACAAGATCGATGCCGCATGCCGGCATCGCGACCACGAAAGCCCGACTGGCGGCCAGTCTTCTTCCTGGGTTGCGCGCACACCTCCGGCCGCAGAATCGCGTCCGGCCTTCCTGCCGCAGAGCGTTGGACAGGAATTTCTCTGCGCGACTTCCGGTTTCAGGCAATTCACTTCTTATCAAGTCAAGAAAGGCGTTCGATGAAGTCCTCTCCCGAGATCGCGCGGCCAACAGCCGTCGAGTACGCGCCGTACTACGATCGATATATCTCGCTGGTGCCTGCCGGCGACGTGCTGCAGCATTTGAGCACGCAGATCAACGCCACGCTGGCCGTGTTGCGCGGCATTACCGAGGCGCAGTCGCTGCGGCGCTATGCGCCGGGCAAGTGGAGCATCAAGGAAGTGCTCGGCCACGTTTGTGACACGGAGCGCGTCATGAGCTATCGCGCCTTGCGCTTCGGCCGCGGTGATCAAACGCCGCTGCCCGGGTTCGATGAGAACGACTATGTGCAAGCCGGCAACTGCGATGCCCGCGCCTGGGCGGATTTGATCGGCGAATTTGAAACAGTTCGCGCGGCGACCGTGTCATTGTTTCGCGGTTTTGAGACGGCGGCAACCGAGCGCCTCGGCACGGCAAACAACACCGCGGTCAGCGTGCGCGCACTCGCGTATATTATCGCGGGACACGAGCGCCATCATCTCAAGGTGATCCAGGATCGCTATTTGCCCGTGCTGCAGAGTTGATCTCCTTAAATATCGGCTCCGGCGCGGTTCTGATTTCTCTCACTGCGGGCACACGCTGCTGTTGTCACGATGGGGAGACGACGTATGATGGCAATGTCGCCACGCCGGCTGGCCAGGAGAGGGCGAGGCCCCACGCGTTGCAGGGGAGGGGTCGAATCAGGCCGGCTCTGGCAAACGGCAGGCATTACTTTCGCGGCGCGTGCGAGAGCGTCTGCCTCGAGCTCAGGGGGAGGAATTGAGCCGGGCGGGCATCCCGGCAGATCATGCATGAGTCGCGCGGAACATTCAACCAAGATGAGATGCCAGGCGGCGTGCCCAGTGGGGCTGCCGCTTTTTCATTTCAACAAAAACAAAGCCTTTTGCCGATTCGCACGCAACCTGATTTGACGGAATTCTTGCTTGTATCTCTGCGGCGATTTGCCTATTTTCCGCCACTTGCTCAGAAACAGAGAGTTTCAGCAACACTGCGCAAGCTGAACCGAAAGCTCGATCCTCATGACCCCGATTCGTTCTGAAGCCGACCGCCTGGCGTTACATTCCCAAATCCGTGAGAAAATCCGCGAAGTTCGCACCAGGGTGAAAATCAAAGCGCCGGAATTTCCGGCGGACGCATCCTGGCTAAATACCGGCCGGCCGCTCACGCTCGCCGAGTTGCGTGGCAAGATCGTGCTGCTGGATTTTTGGACGTACTGCTGCATCAATTGCCTGCACGTGATTCCGGACTTGAAATATCTCGAGGAAAAATACGCCGGCCGTCCATTCGTGGTTATCGGTGTGCATTCAGCGAAATTTCACAACGAGAGGGAAACGGCGCACATTCGCCAGGCGATTTTGCGCTATGAGGTTGAACATCCGGTGGTGGTGGATCAGGATTACAAGATCTGGCAGGCGTACACCGTGCGGGCCTGGCCGACGCTCGTCATGATTGATCCGACCGGCTACTTGCTCGGCGTTTTTTCCGGTGAGGGCAATCGCGAGATTTTGGACAACTACATCGAAGTCGGCTTGTCAATCTTTCAAGAAGAGGGAAAGCTGGACAACTCGCCGTTGCCGCTGGTGCCGGAGCAGCCCGACCGGCCGGAAGCCCTGCTGAATTTTCCCGGCAAGATCGTTGCCGAGGCGCGCACGCAGCGTTTGGTGATCGCGGATTCCGGCCATCATCGTCTGATCGTCTGCAGCCCGGACGGCACAATTCAAGAGATCATCGGCAGCGGCTTGGCGGGCAATGCCGACGGCGATTTCGAAACCGCCCATTTCTACCATCCGCAGGGCCTGGCGTGGCATGGGGAAGACTTGATTGTTTGCGACACCGACAATCACTTGCTGCGCCGGGTGGACTTTGGCGCGCGCAGCGTGACGACCATTGCCGGCACGGGCGAGCAAGGCGGCTACGGCCAGCGCGGTGGTGCCGGCCGCAAGATTGCGCTCAATTCGCCGTGGGATATCTTCATCTACGGCGACACCGGCTACCTCGCAATGGCAGGGCCGCACCAGATCTGGTCCATCGATTTGAAGACCAACCGTCTGGAACCGTTTGCGGGCAGCGGCCATGAGGCCCGCCGGGACGGCGAGCGCCTCAACGCCGCGTTCGCGCAGCCCAGCGGCATCACCGGTGAAGTGATTGGCAGGCAACTGCTGCGCTTGTTCATCGCCGACAGCGAAATTTCTGCAGTGCGCCAGATTGATCTCCGCACCGATAAAGTCAGCACCCTGGTGGGCGGCGATCTGTTTCAGTTCGGCGATCATGACGGCAGTGACGACAACGTGCGGCTGCAGCATCCGCTGGGCGTTTGTTTTCACGACGGCAAGCTATGGCTTGCCGACACCTACAATCACAAGATCAAAGTGCTGGATCCGAATCTGCGCCTGTGCAAAACCCTGGTGGGGGACGGCAAGCCCGGTCTGAAAAACGGCGCGACCGCGCGCTTCTGCGAGCCGTCGGGTCTGGCCGTGTTGCAGGGCAGGCTTTACGTGGCCGACACCAACAATCATGCGGTGCGGGTGGTGGATCTGCACACAAAAAACACGACGACGCTGCGGCTCAAACCGCAAGCCCTGCCGGTGACGGATCATTTGGTGGTGATGGGCACGCCGGTGCAGAGATTGCCCGAGCAAACCCTGCAGCCGGGTGAGGCAACGCTGCTGATCCGGATCGATTTGCCCCCGGCGAGTGGGTTTAATGAAGGTTCGCCGCTGCAGATTTTGGCGCGCAGCCGCAACCAGGCCCTGCGCCTGCGCACCGCCGGCGTGACCCTCGCGCAGCCGCAGGCGGAGATCTCGCTGCCGCTGCAGGTTTCCGCAAGCGACGAAGAAGCGGCGCTGCGTGTGGAGTTGGTCTACTATTACTGCGATCACGCCAGTGACCTGTGCCTGATGCGGCAGGCGGTTTACGAAATGCCGGTGAGCATTTCCAGCAGCGGCGGCAGCCAACTGTTGATTTCAGATTCGCCGGCATGAGCAGCGCTGCCACCGCGAGGGGGGTGCGACCGCACACCCAGGCCGGGCCTGGAGCACCAGAAACACAGAGACGATCTCTTCCTTCGGCTTGATGCAAATCAAAAACGGTGAAATACTCGGATTGGCCAGTCAAGAGGCTTACCGGCGCGGCAGGCGCTGGTATGAATCCGGACGCGTGAGTTTGCTGGAGACGGATGACGATTTTTTTTCCGCCCGGGTGAATGATTTCCCGTCCCAGCTCGTTTCGATCCAGCGCCATGACAACCAGTTTGTCACGAGTTGCACCTGTTCGCATCCCACGACCTGCGGGCATGTGGTGGCGGCGTTGCTGCAGGCGCGAGACTACTATGCCTCTCCAGACTATGTGAGCCAATCAGAAAAGAAATCCACCCGTAACGGCAAGCTGGCAGCCGCGCCGGAGTCCAAAAGCTGGCGTGAGCTGATCACCAACGTCCATCATCCCCGCAGGAGCGCGGCACCGTTGCACCCGGCGCCGGCAACCGAACGCAAGGGTTGGGGCGTTTACTTCACCTTGACCTTGCGGCCGCAGGAATGGCAGATCATTCCGTATCGCGGCCGCCGGCGCAAGGACGGCTCCTATGGCGCGGCCTATCCCACTTCCATTCATGAGCAGCCCTATTACCGTGTGAACTGCACACAGCGCGAAAATCTGGCGCTGATGATGCTGGACAACTTTGGCGAAAAGAGGTACAGCGCGCCGCAATACCCCTTCAACAGTTACAACGATCGGGTGGGCTACACCCTGGGCTACGGTGCGGAAATCGGCATGCTGTTCGACTTGCTGCGCGACAGCGAATTCTTCTGGCAGGATGACCTCGAGCGCATCCGGCCGCTGCAAGTGGAAGCCACGCCCAGCCGCTTTCAGATTCGTCTCGAGAATGTGGAGAACGGCATCCTGCTGCGCCCTGTGCTGATTCGCAACCATGAAGTCCTGGTGATTGGCCCGCGCACCCGGTTGTTGAGCACGCAGCCCGCCTGGGTGGTGCACGAAGACGAGCTGATCAAGCTGGAGGGCAATCCGCCGCGCGAGTTTCTGCTTTCGCTCGCGGGCAGCAGCGCGGAGTTGCGCGTGCCGCAGTCCGAGCTGGGTGAGTTCTTTGCCTCGCTCGAGCGCGTTCCCGGACTGCTCCCGCATTTTGTTCTGCCGCAATCCGAAAACATCCCGGTGATCGACGACTTCACCGAGAAAAGCCTGCATCTGAGTGAACAGTATGACAACCTGCTGGTGCGCCTGGCTTTCGTTTATGGCGGCAAGGAAGTGGCATGCCAGACGCCGGAGGAGGCGATGGCCGCGGACGCCGGCACGGAACTGTTGTTGCATCACGGCGAGGGCCTGAATTTCTTGCGCGTGCGCCGCAATCAGCCGGCAGAAATGGCGGCGCGCGAGGCGCTGGTCGCCTCCGGCGCACGGCAAAGCAGCACGGGCGAGTTTGTGCTGCGGGAAAGCCGGGCGCTGGACTGGCTGTTGTTCGAGCTGCCCAAGCTGATTGCACAAGGGTTCGTGGTCCACGGGGAAGACCGCCTCAAACAATTTCGCGTGAACCGCGCGCAACCGCAGTTGCGCATGGCGGTCAATACCGAAATCGACTGGTTCGACTGCCGCCTCGGCATCGATTTCAACGGCATTGCGCTTTCGCTGAAGGAACTGCGCAAATCGCTGGTGCATCAAACCCGCTACGTCAAGCTGAGTGACGGCAGCACGGCCCTGCTGCCGGAAGACTGGCAGCAGCGCCTGGCGCACATGTTCAACCTCGGCGAAATCGAGAGCGACCGGGTCAAGGTCTCACGTCATCATCTCACGCTCATCGATGCCCTGCTCGAGGAGGCGGACAGCCGGGAAACCGACGAGGCCTATCGGGAAAGCCTGGAGCGGCTGCGCAATTTCAAGGGCATCCAGTCGCAGCCCCTCCCCACGCGCTTTCGCGGCACGCTGCGCATGTATCAGAAGCGGGGGCTGGACTGGCTCTACTTCCTGCAGGAATTCCGCTTTGGCGGCTGTCTGGCGGACGACATGGGTTTGGGCAAAACCATCCAGGCGCTGGCCCTGCTGCAGAGCGAGAAGGACCGCGGCATCACCACACCGAGCTTGATCGTGTGCCCCACCTCGGCGCTGTTCAACTGGCAAAACGAGCTGGAGCGCTTCACGCCCGCGCTGCAGGTTTTGACCCACGCCGGCATGGAGCGCCGCCGCGCCAAGAATTTCGACGGCTATGACGTGGTGCTGATGAGTTACGGCATTCTGCGCCGTGACATCGAGTTTCTGCAAAACGTCCGGTTTCATTATGCCATTCTCGATGAATCGCAGCACATCAAGAATCCGCTGTCACAGACCGCCAAGGCCGCGCGCATCCTGCAGGCCAGCCATCGCCTGGTGCTCACGGGCACGCCGGTGGAGAACAACACGCAGGAGTTGTGGAGCCAGTTCAATTTTCTCAATCCCGGCCTGTTGGGCAGTCTCAATTATTTCCGCAACGCGTTTGCCCGGCCGATCGAGCGCGAGCGCGACCAGACCGCGGCCAGCCTGTTGCGCCGGCTGATCTTCCCCTTCATTCTGCGCCGCACCAAGCAGGAAGTGGCGCAGGAACTGCCGGCCAAGGTCGAGAATCTTTTCTACTGCGACATGCTGCCGGAGCAGCGCAAGCTCTATGAACGCTGGCGCGATTACTATCGCGCGCACGTGATGCACCAGATCGATCTGCAGGGGCTGGAGCGTTCGCGCATGTACGTGTTGGAGGGCCTGGTGCGGTTGCGGCAGATTTGCTGCCATCCTTCGCTCATCGACCAGCAGGTGGCGCCGGCGTCGGGCAAGTTCGATGCGCTCAATGACCTGTTGGAGAACATTTTGGCCGAGGATCATAAAGTCTTGGTGTTTTCCCAATTTGTGCGTATGTTGCGGATCATCTGCCAGCGGCTCGACGCACAGGGCATTCCCTACGCCTATCTCGACGGCCACACGCGTGACCGCCAGGCGCAGGTCGACCGGTTCCAGAATGACCCCAAGACGCGGGTGTTTCTCATCAGCCTCAAGGCCGGTGGGTTCAGCCTGAATTTGACGGCGGCGGATTATGTGATTTTGTATGACCCCTGGTGGAATCCGGCGGCGGAGGCCCAGGCGATCGACCGCACCCACCGCATCGGCCAGGAGAAGAAGGTGTTCGCTTACAAGCTCATTGTGCGCAATTCGGTCGAGGAGAAGATTTTGCAGTTGCAGGAACGGAAACGGGCCATAGTCGCGGATTTGATCACGACCGATGCCGGCTTGTTCAAGCAACTGAGCGCCGAGGATATCGAAGTTCTGTTCAGCTAAAAGACGTTGCGGCTGCCGGGCTGCTTGTGAATTGATGAGCCGGCGGCCGTTGCACCGCATGCCGCAACGAGATCTAACCCACTCCCGCTCATCAGTTCGTCCCGACCTGTTTCGCGAGTCAGTTGCACCGACGCGTCGCGATGTAACCCGAGAATGCGGGCTGATTCATCCACTCGCCCTCCCGGCGAGTGGCGACCTATTAATCAATGGAGTCTGGTACCGTGAACATCTACGTAGGCAACATCGCACGGTCGGTGACGGAAGATGAGCTTCGCGATGCTTTTGCAGCGCATGGCGAGGTGGCTTCGGTGACGCTTATCAAGGACAAGTTCACCGGAGAGCCGCGCGGCTTCGCCTTTGTCGAGATGCCCTCGAAGGCGCAGGCCATGGCGGCGATGAAGGAGATGGACGGCAAGGAATTGCAGGGCCGCTCCTTGATCGTGAACGAAGCCCGTCCCAAGACTGACAAGCGCAGTGGCGGTGGCGGCGGTGGCCGGGGCACGGGCGGTGGCCGCGGTGGTCGTGGCGGCGGTGGCGGCCGGGGCGGCTTCGGCGGCCGGTTCTAATCACCTTGATTTCTCGCCAACTCGACGGTTGCTCTGCTTTGGCTGCAGGGCTTGCACTGACCGGCACCTGAAGGCACCCTTCACGCGCATCTGTCATGCTCCAGATCGTTGCTGACGAGAACATTCCCTTTGTCCAGTCGGCATTCGAGACGCTGGGCTCGGTTCGTCTCCTGCCTGGCCGCGCCATCACGGCTGCGGTTCTGCAGGAGGCGGACCTGTTGCTGGTGCGCTCGATCACGCCGGTTAATGCCGGCTTGTTGCATGGCACGCGGGTAAAGTTCGTGGCCACGGCGACGATCGGCGCGGACCACGTCGATCGTGAATACCTGCAGCAGCGAAACATCCAATTCGCCACGGCTGCCGGCTGCAATGCCAACGCCGTGGCGGAATATGTTTGCTGCGCATTGCTGCACTGGGCCGTGCAGCGGGAGCTTGCGCTCACGCGGCTGACCATCGGCATTGTGGGTGTCGGCAACGTCGGCTCCCGGGTCGCGCAAAAGGCGCGCGCGCTGGGCCTGCAAGTTTTGCTCAACGACCCACCGCGCGCCCGTGCCGAAAAAAACTCTGCTGCGTCTGCCGCCCCTGCCTTTCTTCCCCTGACGGAATTGCTGCAGGCGGATATTCTCACCCTGCACACGCCGTTGACGCGCAACGGCCCTGATCCCACCTTTCATCTCATCAATGAGAAAATTCTGCGGCAAATGCGGCCCCCAAGCCTGCTGATCAACACCGCGCGCGGGCCGGTGGTTGACAATCGCGCTCTCCGTGAGAGTCTGCAGCGCGGCCGGCTCGCCGGCGCGATCCTCGATGTGTGGGAGGGTGAGCCGCAGATTGATGCGGAATTGGTGAGACGCACGACCCTGGCCACGCCGCACATTGCCGGATATTCTTTCGAAGGCAAGCTGCGCGCCACGCTGATGATCTATGAAGCGGCCTGCCGCTTTCTCGGTGTGGCGCCGGCCTGGAACGTGGCGCCTTTTGTGCCGCCGGTCCCTGCGCCCCGCATTGAAATGGCAGAACCGGCGCAGCCCACCGTCGAGCGCCAACTGCAGGCCGTCGTTCGCCGGGTGTATGATATTCGCGATGATGATGCCCGCCTGCGCCAGGGCTTTGCCGACCCGCATGCCACTCCGGACGAGCAGGGCCGCTGGTTCGACAAATTGCGCCACGACTACAACTACCGCCGGGAGTTTGCCAACTATCGCGTGGCCGCCCGCGGCCTGTCGTCCGCAGTGCTGGAGAAACTGCGGGGAATCGGCTTCACCATCGAGCAATAAACGTTTGAGTTCAACTCGCCTGGAACCAGTTGTCGCTCTTTTTGGGGTGAAATCGCTGCTTTGAAAGCAAAAGCTATTTTTTCCAACCGATCGCAACAGCCCGGTCAAGTTGGAAGTTTGTCCATGTTGCCACCACACTCGAAGTCTTGGGAACCCCGGCTTCGCCAGGAGGGGAGCATTTTCGAGCAGACTCTGGGAATCAAGCGTGGTGAAAAGACCGGGCTGGGCGACGGGAGTCAGGAGGAGAGGTGGCAGGGATCGCGCAAGAGCTTCTTGAATTGCGCAGAGATTTGTCTTGACAATGCCGGCAAATTTTGCTATAAACACGCCACGCGAAAAGCAAGGCTGTTTGATTTTACGCAATGCCGTTTCCCCGCCTCGTATGCAGTTGCAGGACGCATAGAAATTCCGATCCAAAAATTCTGAGGGCAGCAGCCTGTTGGTTGCAGCGCCGTTGCGAGCCAAGGCTCTTTCTTAGCCAAAATGCAGTTGGGTGAAGGGCGTATTTCGCCCGCGCCGGTGTAATGCCGTTTTCTGCTTTTTCAGTGTGCAGCGCTGTGCCGATCTTGCTGCAGTAAAACAAGAAAGGCTACCGACGGACCGCCAAGTCAAGCGTCGATAGCCTCAAGTTCTGCGAAAACGAAGCCGCCTTTTGGATTCGCCCCGCTTCCTTTTTGTGCTGCACTGAAGGAAACCGGGCGTTACGCCAGGCTTTTTCGTTTCCGCTGGTAAGACGAACTGCCCACAGAAAAGGTTGCAGCAAATTTTGACTTTCTTTTGGGAAGTTTCTATGGACAAAATCAAATTACCAGTCCTGCTGTGCATTTTGATGCCGCTTTTGCCGTGGCGCGTGCTGGCCCAGTTCGAAGACCCCGACAATGCACTCGGCATCGTCTCGCAGCGATTTTTTGCCCGCTCGCGTGACCGGCAATTTGAGCTGAACTTCCGTCGGGCGGGTGCAGCGGCCCTGGGAATGGGCGGCGCCTATGCCGCCAGTACCCGTTCCTTGGATGCCATGGTCTGGAATCCCGCCGGTTTGACGCAGTTGTCCGGCCTCAACCTCTCTTTCAATGGCAGTTTCAATCTCAACGGCCAGGAGGTCGGCGTGCAGCCTCTCGCCGGCCGCAAAGTCGTATCGGAGATTGATCCCCGGCTGTTGCCCACCTTTGCCGGTGCGGCCTATTCCTTCAGCCTGGGCGAGCGCCGGGTGACGGCCGGTGCGGCCTATCATCGCATGAGCCCGCTGGCACAAAAGACTACCGACACTTTTTATATCTATCCCGCCGGCACGTACGCCGCGGTGGAAATTCCTTCCGGCAGCCTTTACGCCTTCACGCCTGCGCTGGCCGTCGACCTGTTGCCGCAGCTCAGCCTGGGTGCCAGCCTTCACGTGCTCGATGGTTTTTCGAAGTACAAACTCGAGCTCAAGTCCACGTTTCTCGATGAAACAGTCTTCTATGCCTTTGGCGACGAGGAATCGTACTCCGGTTCGTTTGCGACCGTCGGCATGCAAGCCCGGCCGGCCGCATGGTTGGCACTGGGTGCCACGCTCACGCCCGGCTGGCAGTTCAAAATCGCGGAGCAGCGCGAGTTCGTGTATTTCACTGCCGCCGGCCTCAACACCGGCGAACCCGGCGAAACCTATGACACACCGGCCAGCCAGCTCAACGAGTTCAAACTGGATATTCCACTATTTTATACGCTGGGCATCGCCCTCAAGCCGAAGCCGCAGTTGACGCTGGCGTTTGACTATGAAGCCAAACCCTGGGCCGCAGCACGGGTGTCGATTGACGGCGCCCGGCAGGAAGCCGGCCTGCTCGACGGCAACGCGATTCACCTGGGGTTGGAATATCTCGCGGCCACGCGGTGGGCCGAGTTTCCTCTGCGTTTCGGATTCTACACCGATCCCAGCCCTTACAAGGATCGCTACTTCCAGGGGCGCTACTTGGGCGAGCAAATTAAAGCCAACGTGATGACCTTCGGCATTGGCTTGCGTAAAGCCTCCTGGAGTGTGGAGGCAGCCTTCGAGCGCGGCAAGCGGGAGATGGAATGGTGGCTCGACTCCGGCGATTTCTACAACGATCGGCCTTCCACCACCGAGCAGAGATTCAACGAGATCACCTTTGCCATCACCCACGGTTTTTGATTTGTGAAAGAGTGAGGCTGGCATGACGCCCGCGGCCGGCAGTGCGGATCAAGAGACAGCCCGCGCGAGCGGGCGGACGGGGCCGCTGCCTACCGCCGGATTTTTCGCATGCGTCTGAATTCGCTCCAAGAGAGTGGAGGTTGAACTATGAAACAAATCTTGCGCACGCTTTCCGCCGCTACGCTGGTGTTGTTGTCGTCCGGCAGTCTGCTTCTTGCCGGAACCACCGGCAAAATTGCCGGCCGCATCATCGACAAGCAAACCGGCGAGCCCCTGGCTGGCGCCAGCGTCATGATCGTTGGCACAACCATGGGCGCTGCGGCCGATCGCAGCGGTTACTACTTCATTTTGCAGGTCCCGCCCGGCACTTATTCCGTACGCGCCACCGTGATCGGTTTCGAATCCCTGACCGTGACCAAAGTGAAGGTGGCGGCTGACCTGACCACCAAAGTGGATTTCTCGCTGCTGCCGACCGTGCTGGAAATCAGCGAAGGCATGACGGTGGTGGCCGACCGGCCGATCATCGAGAAGGACGTCACCTTCAGTTCGCATCGCCTGAATTCGGAACGGATCGCGAACATGCCGACCGTCGCGGATGTGCGCGATTTGGTCGCACGCCAGCCGGGCGTGGTGGGCGAAGGCCTGCACATCAACGTGCGCGGCGGCCGCACCGGCGAAATGCTGTACGTGGTCGACGGCGTGTCTTCGCGCGACCCGCATTTCAACCAGGCCACCCGCACCACCGCGGAGCAAGTCGGGCAGTTCACCTCCAACCCGGTGGATGAGTTGACCGCGCGCAGCGGCGGCTTGTCGGTTCCGGCCAACGCGATTTCGGAAGTGGAAGTCATCACCGGCGGCTTCAATGCCGAATACGGGAATGCCATGTCGGGCATCGTCAACGTCGTCACCAAAGAGGGCGGCTCCCGGCACACCGGCCGCTTGATGTATCTGACCGATGATTTCGGCGTTGGCCGCTTCAAAACACCCTATGGGGACGGCACGCAATTGCGCACCTATTCCCACAACACCGACCGCCTCGAACTCAGCTTTGGCGGCCCGGAGCCGCTCACCACCCACCTCCTGCCGCGCCTGGGCATCAAATTGCCGGTGCAGGAAATCACCTACTTCATAGCCGGCTCGGGCAACTTCACCGATCTCACCTCGCCGTTCGATCTCGCCTACTATGCGCCCACCGGCGAGGACCGTTCCGAAGAAATTCGTGAGCTGAACCTGCTGGGTCTGAATCTGCTGCGCCTGGGGCTGCCCAATCGCATGGACAACCGCTACAATTCCCTCTCGAATTTGAGCGTGCGTTTCTCCCCGCGCATGAAGCTGACCTACAGCTATCAAACCGATCGCAGCTATTACGACGAGTACAATCACGCCTTCTCCCGCATTCCGGAGAATTTCTGGCAGCGCGACGAGCGTTCCTTCGGCCATTCGCTGAAATGGACGCACACGCTGAGCGACAAGACGTTTTATGATCTCGTGTTGAGTTATTCCGACCAGGACTACCTGCTCACGCCCGGCGGCCTGTTGCCGCCGGAGGTGCGCCAGCTTTATCTCGATCTGGGCGGTGTCACGGTGCGCGATGATGATCAGGATGGCTTCTACGAAGCCGGCTTCCCGGCGCGCGGCACCTATCACCATCGCCACACCAAAACCTCGTCCATGAAAATGGACTTGACCAGCCAGTTGCACCGCCGCCACCAGCTCAAGACCGGCTTCGAGCTGGCCTACTACGAGATGTTTCTGGGCGAGATCAAGTATCCTTATCGTTACAACGAGCGCTGGGACCCGGCGGCCGGCGGCACGCCCGTCGACAATGGACCGTGGCCGGCATTGGGCGCCTTCCGTGACTTCTACACGCGCACGCCCACGAATGCCGCTTTCTACGTGCAGGACAAGATCGAATACGAAAGCCTGATCGTCAATGTCGGCATGCGCTGGGACCTGTGGACCCCGGGCGCGCAGGTGGAAGACAAAGTGGATGAAGGCACCGATCTCTTCGGCCGCAAGGTCAAGATCACCTTCAATCCCCGCCTCGGCATTTCACACCCGGTGACCGACAAGGACATTCTCTATTTTCAATTCGGCCGCTTCACCCAGCAGGTGGATTATCAATTCCTGTTCATTCAGGATACCCAGTCCTCCGGCGCGCTGCAGTTGCTCGGCAATCCCAATCTCGGTTCGGAAGAAACCACGCAGTATGAGTTGGGTGTCAAGCATGCCTTCGGCGAGGAAGTGCGGTTGGGCGCGACCGCCTTTTTCAAGGACTACAACGGCCTGCTCAACACCGAAACCCGCGGCCGGGAGCCGTTTACCTACAGTGTCTACATCAATCGTGATTTCGGCAGCGCGCGCGGCCTGGAGTTCTCACTGGAGAAGCGCTACAGTCACTTCACCTCCGGTTTCATCAACTACACGCTGTCCTATGCCACCGGCAAGAGCTCGAGCTATCGCCAGGGATACGACTTCGGGGCGCGCGGCCAGCCCATCCCGATTCGCGAGTGGCCGCTGGATTGGGACGTGCGGCATTCGCTCAATGTCAATTTCGATTTTCGGGTGACCTCGGGCGCGCGGCCTTCCTTCTTCGGCGTGCGCATGCCGGCCGACATGGGGGTGAATTTGGTGTGGCGCTTTGAATCGGGTAAACCCTATACGCCCACCGGCCGCTCCAGCGATCAGTTCACCACGCGCAACTCGGCGCGCCTGCCTTATCGCACCTGGGTGGATGTGCGCGCCAACAAAGATTTCCGCTACTGGGGCTTGAAAACCTCGGTGCTGCTCGAAGTGAAGAACCTCACCAACCGCCGCAACGCCCGCGCGATTTATGAAGAAACCGGCCAGGTGCTGGCCTTCTACCGGCCGCAGGATTTAAACCCCTCGGCGTTCACGCCCGGCCGCAATATTCTCATGGGTCTGGCGGTGGAATGGTGAAATCATAACGATGTTTCGCGCCGGAATTGCCAGGCGAATGAAGGAAAAAATTTCAGGGTTCTGACACCTTTATGTGATAAGGGGGATTGACGCCATGAAGAGGAATTTGGCGTTGATGATCATCGCGGCGGGCTTGATGGCCGGAGTCAGCACGGGCACGGACAAAGCCGCGAAAAGCTATCGCCGGGGTGGCGTGGCACCGGCCCAAAGCCCGGCGCAGACGCCCTTTACTCAAAACAAAGTGCATGATGTGGGAAACCTCAGACTGATTGTGAGCAACTACGGCCAATTCGGCTCCGATACGGAGAACGGGTGTGAGTTCCCCGCCAACTCCAATGTGAATTACCTCTATGTCGGTGCGATTTGGATCGGCGCCCTGGTGGATCGGCCCGGCGGCGGCGTCGATACCCTCGTCTCCTTCGGTTTTGACGGCGCCCAAATTTGGCGCGAGCTGTTTCCCGGCACTGCCGCCGCAGACTCGCTGCTGGAACTCAGCAATCAGCCGGGGTCTCCCAACTACGATGCGGCAGCGGTTTCCGAACAGGATTTCATCGCGGTCTACACCGATACCAACACCACCTTCGCCTGGGAAGGGCATCAAAAGCCGCTGGGCGTGAAGGTCACGCAGAAGAGTTATGCCTGGAGCTATTCCTACGCCGAGGATTTCGTCATCTTCGATTACTTTATCACGAACATCTCCCGCACCATCGGCGCGCCGCGCACCTTCCGTAAACTTTTCATGGGTGTTTACATCGACGGCGACTGCGGCCTGACCAGTATTTCCGGCTATCCTTATGACGACATCACCGGCTTCATGCGGGTGAATGATGACGGCGACACCGTCAACGTCGCGTGGATCAAGGACAATGACGGCGACAACGGCGCCACCCCGGGCGTGACCGGCGTGCGCGTGCTTTTCCCGGATCCAAAGACCATTTCATTCAACTGGTGGGACCCGCAGCCCCAGAACAACTGGGGTCCCACCAATCCCAACAACCCGTACGACTATTCCGGCCATCCAGACACCGACGCCAAGAAATATCGCATCATGTCGAACGGCGAGATCGATCCTGATCAAACGCAGTCGAATCCGCCGCCGGGCATTGATCCCTCCGGCATGGACACGCGCTACTTTCTCTCCTTTGGTCCGTTCGAGGTGCCGCCCGACAGCACGCTCAAGCTGACGCTGGCGTACGTTGGCGGATTGCCGGAAGGCGAAAAGAGTGAATTCGCAGATTTGGCGATCAATGCCCGCTGGGCGCGTGACGTTTATGACAACCCGCCGGCAGACGGCATACCGGATTTTGCCGGCCCGCCGCCACCGCCCGCGCCCAACATGGAAGTCATTCCCAGCGACAAGACCGTGACCATCCGCTGGGACAATTTCGCCGAAAGCACAGTCGATCGTTTCACCGGCAAGCAGGATTTTCAGGGCTATCGTGTCTATCGCAGCCGCAGTGGGGTGAAGGGGGAGTGGCAGTTGTTGGCGGCGTTCGACCAAATTGACGGCTTCGGCGCTGACACTGGCTTTGACGAGCTTGTGCCATCCCGCGACCCGGGCAGCAGCAGAGTGTGGTACACCTACGTGGATCGCGGCCTCACCAATGGCGAGCTCTTCTACTATTCCGTCACGGCCTTTGACAGCGGCTACGGGCCGACCGGCTTGGAGCCCCTGGAAAGCAGTCCGCTCTCCAACATGAAACGGGTGGCACCCTCTGCCGGCCCGGCAGCGCAAGAGCCACTCGACGAAATCCTGGTCGTGCCCAATCCTTATCGCCTGAGTGAGAACTATTCGGCGATCGGCTGGGAGCGCGGCACTGCCGACACAGATCGGCGCATCGACTTCACCAACTTGCCGCCACAGTGCACCATTCGAATTTATTCCCTCGCGGGTGATTTGCTGGCGACCCTCGAGCACGATTACCCCACCCGCAGCGCAGTCAAGCACAGTGAATCGTGGAACATGGTGACGCGCAACATTCAAGCGATTGCCAGCGGGATTTATCTGTTTGCCGTCACCTCGGCGCAGGGTAAATATGCCGGCAAGTTTGCCGTCATCTATTGATGAGAGATTGCCACGTTGGCAATGACAAGCGCCTGGCCGCGGCAGAGGCAGGCTCGTGAGCTTGGGCTGCGCGGCGCGCTTGATTCGGCACTCAGACATGTGTTCCTCGTGGGAGCGGGCGCGCCGTCCGCAGGAGGGAGGCTGTTGCGGCCCTGGCGAAAGTGGTCAGGGCAATCTGCCGCAATCCGCAAGCCTGACGGCTGTCAAGAAAAAATGATGGAATGACTTCACCTTGAAACGGTCGACGGAGCTCGAGGATGAGTCCGGCGCGATCATTCTGTGAAGGGATGGAGACATGAAAAAGACTCTCCTGTTGACATTGCTGTTGAGTGTGGCTGCCGGGCTGGCCTTTGCCGGCGATAAAGCGCGGCATGAGGCTGCCCGGCGCGGCCGGCAGCCGGCGCCGGCCAAGAGCATGGCGCTGCCGCCATTTACCCAAACCAAAGCCCATCAGGTGGGCAACATCTGGCTGTCGGTCACCAATTTCGGCGAGTTCGGCTCGCGCGGCCGGCGGCCGAGCTGCGAATTCCCCGCCAACTCGAACATCGAATATCTCTTCGTCGGCTCGATTTGGATCGGCGCTTTGGTCGACAAACCGGAGGGCGGCCTGGACACGCTGGTGTCCTTCGGCTTCGACGGCTGGCAATCATGGAACGAGCTGTTCCCCGGCTTTTCCGAATCTGACTCGATCCTCGAATTCACCAACCGCCCCGGCGCCCCAAACTACAGGCCGGACGCCATTTCTGAGCAGGATTTCGTTGCGGTTTACACCGACACCAATACCACTTTTGCCTGGGAAGGCCATCAAAAGCCGCTGGGCGTCAAAATCACGCAGAAGAGTTATGCCTGGAGCTATTCCTACGCGGAGGATTTTGTCATCTTCGACTACCTGATCGAGAACATCTCCCGCTCGATCGGCAAGGCCCGCACGTTCAAGAAACTCTACATGGGCGTTTACATTGACGGCGATTGCGGCTTGACGACTATCCCCAATTACTATGCCGATGATATCACCGGTTTCTTGCGGGTGAATGATGATGGGGACACCGTCAACGTCGCGTGGATCAAGGACAATGACGGCGACAACGGCGCAACCCCGGGCGTGACCGGTGTGCGCGTGCTCTTCCCCGATCCCAAGACCATTTCTTACAACTGGTGGGATCCGCCCACGGACTGGGGGCCCACCAATCCCAACAATCCGCTCGATTATTCCGGCCATCCCGACACCGATGCCAAGAAGTATCGCATCATGTCGAACGGGGAAATCGATCCTGATCAAACGCAGTCGAATCCGCCGGCGGGCATTGATCCCTCCGGCATGGACACGCGCTATTTTCTCTCCTTCGGTCCCTTCGAGGTGCCGCCCGACAGCACGCTCAAGCTCACGCTGGCTTACCTGGGCGGCACGCCGGAAGGCGAAAATGACGAGTTCGATGATTTGGGCATCAACGCCCGCTGGGCGCGTGATGTTTATGACAACCCGCCGGCAGACGGCATACCGGATTTTGCCGGCCCGCCGCCACCACCTGCACCCAACATGGAAGTCATTCCCAGCGACAAGACCGTCACCATTCGCTGGGACAATTCGGCCGAAAGCACGGTCGATCGCTTCAGCCGGCTGCAGGACTTTCAGGGCTATCGCATCTACCGCAGCCGCAGCGGCGTGTTGAATGAGATGGAAATGCTGGGCGAGTATGATCAAGTCGATGGCTTCGGCTATGATTTCGGCTACAGCGCGTTGAATCCGACCACGGATGCTGCCACCGGCAAAGTGTGGTACACCTACGTGGATCGCGGCCTCACCAACGGTGAGTTTCTTTACTACGCGGTAACGGCGTTTGACAGCGGTTACGGGCCGACCGGCCTGGAATCGCTCGAAAGCAGCCCGGTCATCAATTTGAAAAAGGTGGCGCCTTCGGCCGGACCGGACGGGACGCAAGCCATCAGCGAAGTGCTGGTGGTGCCCAATCCCTATCGCCTGAGTGAGAACTATTCGGCAATCGGCTGGGAGCGCGGCACTGCCGACACCGACCGGCGCATCGACTTCACCAACCTGCCGCCGCAGTGCACCATTCGCATCTATTCGCTCGCGGGGGACTTGCTGGCCACGCTCGAGCACGATTATCCCCGCCGCAGCGCGATCAAGCACAGCGAATCATGGAACATGGTGACGCGCAACATCCAGGCAATCGCGAGCGGCGTGTATCTCTTTTCCGTCACCTCTGCGCAAGGCACGTATGTCGGCAAATTTGCCGTCATCTACTAAGGGAGCTTGTCATGGTTGCGAAGAAAATCGTTCTGCTCATGTGCGCCGCACTCCTGCCGGCGGCCGCCGTGCTGGCGCAGGATCGTGACCTCGAGCTGCGCGACACGGCCGGCCGCGGCAAGGTGGGCACCACCGGCATGCAGTTTCTCAAAATCGGCGTGGGCGCCCGCGCCGTCGGCATGGCCGAATCGTTTGTGGCGCTGGCCAATGACGCCAGCGCGATCTACTACAATCCCGCTGGCCTCACCGCGCTCGATCAAAAAGCGGTGCTGCTGAGCCACGTGGAATGGCCGGCGGACATCAACTACGAGTTTGGCGCGGCTGTTCTGCCGGTGGCGGGGGTGGGCGTGCTGGGCGTGCAGATCGGCATGCTTGCCACCGGCGACATGAAAGTCACCCTGCCCTATCAGGGCTGGACCGGCGGTTATTTCAATGCCAGCGACTGGATGGTGGGTGCCACCTTTGCGCGCCGGCTGACCAACCGCTTTTCCTTCGGCGGCACCGTGAAGTACCTCCGCGAATATCTCGGCAGCGCCGGCGTGAGCACCGTGGCGCTCGATCTCGGCACCTTGTTTGACATCGGCGTGCGCGGCATGAAATTCGGAATGAACATCAGCAATTTCGGGCCGGATGCCAGGTACTTCCGCGAACAATTTTCCCTGCCCATCGATTTCCGCCTTGGCGCGATGATGGATCTCTATCGCAACGAGTTCAACAGCCTGGTTGTCACCGTGCAGGGCAACCATCCCAATGACAACATCGAACAGCTCGCGTTGGGATTGGAGTACAACCTGAAAGAGCTGGTCGCGTTGCGCGCCGGCTATCGCACCAACCTGGAGCTGGAAAAACTCGACAAGGTCGATGAGCCGTTCGAAGGCTTCTCGTTTGGCGCCGGCGCCGCCTTCGGGCTTTCGGGCGTGCGCGGCCGCCTTGATTATGCCTATTCTGACTTTGGCTTTCTCGAATCGGCGCAACGCTTCACCCTCGCCCTGGAGTTCTAATCACTACCGCCATGCTGTTGCCGCGGCGCCGCCAAGCAGCGAGATCAGCCCGGTGCCCCGCAGCAGCAGGAAGAAAACTCGGAGTTACCGCCATGCCGGCGTTCCGCAAATTTTGGTTGGTCATGAGCTGGCCGTTGGGGCTGGCGGCGTTGTTCCTGGGTTGCGGCAGCGGTGAATTACCCACCGCGGTGCAGCAACCGCAGGAGCTTTACGCCCCCTTTGTCAAGCAAGGCCCGGTGCTCGATGGCCGCGGTCTCGACGAAGTCTGGCAAAAGTCCACCGGCTATCGTGTTTTTCTCGATGCCAAAACCGGCGGTGTGAATCTGCCGGCGGAGGGGTTGTTGATCGAGTTCAAAGCAGTGTGGTGGCAGGAAACACAAATCGACACGGCGCGGCAGGACACGCTGGAGGTGGCGTACGTCGGCTTTCTGGCAACCTGGCCGGATGCCAGCAAGAGCCTGAGCCGCAAAACCTGGACTTTCAATCCCGCGGACGCGCGCTGGTCGCGCAATGAGCAGGGTTCCGACTGGCTGTTGCTGTATTGGTACGGTCTCACCAAAGACACGGATATTTGGCTGTGGGATGCCGCCACCACCAATCCCATGGGCTATTTTCAAGACATGACCGTCGAAGGCTTTCAAAGCGGCCGCACCTTCGAGCCTTATCTGGTGCGCGTGGATGGTTTGAATTTCTACAACGACACCGCCACCAGCCGCAACACCTGGGATGAGAACTACGATGACAACCGCACACCGCGCGATCCGAGTGACGACCGGCCGCGCTTCGCCTGGAAAATCGATCCTGCCACAACGCCGCCAGGTCTGCCGCCGGTTTACTCTGACGCCAGTGAGAACGCGTTTTTTCTCATGGAGACCGAGGCCGCGACCCTGGCCACCAGCGCTTATGCCGCGCCGCGCGCCGCGGTGACGGTGCCCGGCTACCTGCTGCAAGCGCCGAAGGGTGGGTCGGCCGACATCCGTTGTTTTGGCCGCCACGAAAACGGCCGCTGGACGCTCGAGTTTGTGCGCAAGGCCACTGGCTCCGATGTCAGCGACATTCCCTTCAATCCCAAGGCACGCTTCTTCTCGCAAGTCTTTTCGGTGGTGCTGGGCAACGAGGCCTTGATGCCTTTTGAAGAGGGCGCCACAGCCTTCAACATCACCAACACCGTGCAACTGACGTTTCAGTTCGTGTTCGAGGAATAAACCATGATGCGAATGCTGCGCTCGATTTTCACCGCCGGCGCGCCGGCAGCGCTCGCGGGCCTGCTGCTGTCCTGCAACAATCAGCCGACGGAGCAGGGCATGCTCGGCAGCAGCCAGCCGCCGGAAACCGCCTTTGCGCCCACGCCGCTCGACGGCTCGCAGAACAACGCCTTCAAGCTGCGGCTGGAATGGCACGGCAATGATGCCGACGGCATCATTCAAGGTTATGAATACCGCGTGGCCGGTCCCCTGTTCGACAACTCCTGGCAATTCACCAAATCGTTTTTTGTGAATTTCAAATTCCGCGACGGCTGGTACACCGTGGAAGTGCGCGCGGTGGACAACACCGGCACTGTGGATCCCACGCCGGCGCGGCTGCGCTTTCACGTCGCCGGCCCGACGTTCGATCGCGGCATCCTGCTGCTGGATGATGACCCCAACGGCAATCTCGAGCAGGCATCGGATGCCTTCTATGACTCGCTTATGATCGCCGCCGGCTATCGCAACTACACGTTTTGGGATTATCAAGCCCGCTTTGCTGCGCGCAAGCCGCCGTTCGTGACCACACCCAGTGATACCGACGCCACCGGCGCGCCGAGCCTCGGGCTGGGCGCGTTCTCCACCATCATCTGGTGCACCAACCCCGCCGGCAATTTGGGTTTGAATGAACGGCTGGTGCAGGACTATCTGGACATGGGCGGCAATCTCTGGGTCGCTGGCACGGATCCGCTGCAATCCCTCTCGGGTAAATCGCCCACCGGTCTCGATCTGGCGCCCAACAGTACGGGGTACAAATATTTCCACGTGCTGCGCGCCAAGGCAGCGGAACTCAATGTCGACTGGCTGCTGGGCACCGACAACCGCTTCCCGGACTTGGCGACCAGCTACCAGGTGCCGCGCACGACGATTTTCCAATACCTCAAGGGCGTGGTCAATCAAGTCATTCCGCAGCCAGATGCCCGCGCCGTCTATCGCTTCAGCGAAAACTACTTTCGGGATGCCAGCCGTGCGATTGACGTAAACAGTGAAGAGTTTGCCGGCACACCGTGTGCGATTCTCTATTCCGGCAGCACCTACAAAGCCGCCTTGTTCGGCTTCCCGTTGGTTGCGGCGGTGCGGGTCGGCTCCGCCACGGTCAATCTCGTCAACACCAGGGCCATGGCGCAGACGGTAGCGCATATCCTGGCCAACGAGTTCGGCGAGCCGCGCTGAAACCGTCAGCGCGACGGGCGCCGGCTTGCCAATCAAACCACCCTGGAGCGGCGGTGCAGAAGCGCCCCAGCAAATGGCGTGCGGCCTTCCGCGCCACCTGAGGGGGTCACCTTCTTGTACCGCAAGCGCAGTCCCTATGCTTGGGAAGATACTTCGCAGCATGACAAGCCCGGTTGATTCTCTTTCACCCCATGATGAAGCGCCACGCGCTGCTGCCGGACGCGGGCAGAGGGCGTGGCCGGCACTTCTTCTCGTGCTGGCGGCAGGTGTTCTCTGCCAACTCACGGCTGCAGAATTGCCCGTGCGCAGTCAGGGCGGTTTGTTGTTCTATCTGGATACGGCCTCATTCCGCGGGGAGGAAGGCCGCGTGCTGCAAGAGTTCTATTCCGAAATTTCCTTCGAACAGTTAACCTTCCGCCCGGCGCCGCACGGATGGCAGAGCGACTGCCGAACCGCGGTGGAGATTGCGGACAGTGCCGGCAACGTCTTGCTGCGCGATGAATGGACGCAATCCGTCACCGCGCGCAGCCCCGAGGAAATCGCGGGGCGCGTGCTGCCGAACCAATTCGAGTTACCGCTGGCGCCCGGCTTCTACACGCTGGCCCTCACGCTCACCGATCTGCACTCGCACAATGCCGGCCGCGCTGAGATCCGCTTCCAGGCGCGCGCCCTGCCCCCGCACACGCTGGCGCTCAGCGATTTGCAGTTGGCCACCAGCATCCAGGTGGACACCGCCGGCGGCAAATTTGCCAAGCACGGTCTCAACGTCATGCCGCATGCCAGCGCCACGTTCAGCAGCAGCCTGCCACTGCTCTATTTTTATTTCGAGATCTACAACCTCGCAGCGGCGGACAGCTACGAAGTGCAATACGCCGTTATCAACGGCCGTGGCGAGTCGCTGCGCACGTTGCCGGCAAAGTGGGCGCGCGCGCCCGGTGCGGCCAGCATCGAAGCCGGTGGGATTCATGTCGGCATGCTGCCGGATTCGGTTTGCTGGTTGTCCGTGCGCGTGCGGGCGCGCAGCACCGGCGCCGTTGCGACGCAGACGAAGCCGTTTTACGTCGAGGGGCGCACGCCGGAGAGCGGCACGGATTCGGTAATTGCCCGGCTGCCGGAGCGCGCGTTCGAACGGCACGTCGAGCAGATGCAGTATGTACTCAACGACCATGACAAGCTGATGCTGAAGTCGCTGCCACCGGACGCCCAGCGCGCATACGTCAGCCAGATTTGGCGGCGCTTCGATCCCGAGCCGGCAACGCCGGTCAATGAATTTCGCGAGGAATATTTTCGGCGCGTGCAATATGCCGAGGCGCAATTCTCCGCGGGATTCAGCGCGGGCTGGCAAACCGATCGCGGCCGGGTGGCGATCAAATTCGGCATACCCAATGAAGTCGAACGCTTTCCCGCGCGCCCGCACGCCCCGCCTTATGAAGTGTGGACTTATTTTCAAGAAGGCCGCAAGCAATTCATCTTCGCGGATCTCGACGGCTTTGGCAAGTATGAATTGATCTACTCGAGCGACGAGCGGGAACTAACCCGGCCCGATTGGAAAACCATCATCGACACGCGCTGAACGGCGTTCACTCCTGCTCCGCCGGCATGTCCCGCGAAATGAGAATGGCAAACGCCTGAGTGAAATTCATCTCCGGTGCGCCCACCTGTCTGTGACAGAGATTGATTTGTCCGCGTGATTCCCGCCGCTACTCCCGACCGGGAGGAAATTCCAAATTATGCAAAATCGTTCCCAAATCTGGTAAAGATTTGCACCGCCGCTGAAGCGGGAAAATTGCTGAAGAAATTTGCTGCTGGATTTTGGGTCAACCCGGGTCGAAATTCAAAGACTTATGGCTGAAGAAGGCCGCATGCCTGCCCGTCAGAACCGCAATAGGTTCATGTGAGACACGGTGCCGCATATGGTACAGTCTTTGCATTTTGAAGGACTTCGCGAGTTGAGAAGTGATTTTATTCTGTGAGTTTATCTCCCCTTGGGCGAATCCAAATTTCGTAGGTCCAAAATAACGTTGCGGAGGAGTTTCCTATGAAACATGCGCGTTTACGTAGTGTCATGGTCATTTTGACTATGCTTCTGGTGGGCGCCGCCGCAGTATTTGCCGGCACTACTGGAAAGATCGCCGGCAAGGTGATCGATCGTGAGACGGGCTTCCCGTTGCCCTCGGCGACCGTGATTCTGGTCGGCACAACCCTGGGTGCCGCCACTGACATCAACGGCGAGTATTTCATTCTGAATATTCCGCCGGGTGTGTATGATGTCAGAGCTTCGATCATTGGTTACACCGCGGTTGTGGACAAAGGGGTGCGGGTCTCGGCGGACTTGACGACCACCAAGGATTTCGCGCTGTCTTCCGAAACCCTGCAACTGGGCGATGTCGTCGAAGTCATCGCCGAACGGCCTTTGATTCAGAAAGATGTCACGGGCTCTTCCAAGGTTTCCACCAGCGATCAAATTCAATCGCTGCCCATTACCACCGTGAATGATGCGGTGGCGCTGAGCGCCGGCACGCAGGGCCAGGGCAACAACCTGCACATTCGCGGCGGCCGCGCCGGTGAAGCCGCCTACCTGGTCGACGGCGTAAGCATCGAAGATCCGCAAACTCGCACCATCGGCTTGACCGTCGGCCGCTCCGCGCTGAGCGAGCTGCAGATCATCTCCGGCGGTTTCAATGCGGAATACGGCAATGCGCAGTCGGGCATCATCCTGCTCAACACGCAAGAGGCGAAACGCGAATATTCCGGCCACGTCTTCATGCAGACCGACCGCATCGGCGACAGTGGCATTGGCGAGAGCGCGCAGAACTTCGACTGGCTGGAAGCCAGCATCGGCGGTCCGGAACCCATCACCACCAACCTGCTGCCGCAACTCGGTCTCAAGATCCCCGGCTACATGACGCTGTTCCTGCAGGGCGAAACCCGCATGGATGATCGCGCCAATTTCCATCCCGAGGCCATTTCTCGCCTCAATGCCAATTCGGCCATCAAGGAATCCCCCAAGCTCAACACCTCGGACGCGCTGCGCAACGAAACCTTGTTCGGCAAGCTCTTTGGCGTGGGCGGCAACCGGGAATCCGTGCGCAACAACTGGGAATCCAAGCTGCTCTGGCAAATGGCGCCCAACAAGAAATTGACCTTCGGCTTCCGCGGCAACTCCGACAAAACCCATCCGTGGACCTTCCGCTTCGGCCGCGACGTGCGTGAGGTCGTCGCGGAAAGCCATCGCCTCGGCATCAGCGACATGGTGGACCAGGACAACGACGGCAGCCGCGATGAAGAGCTGCTCGACGGCCTCGACAACGATGGCGACGGCCGCATCGACGAGGACACCAATCTTGCCCCCAACTATTACCTGGGTGACTTTGCCTGGGGCATTGACAACGATAACGACGGCCGCACCGACGAAGAAGCGCTCAATGACATTGATGACGATGGCGACGGCCGCGTCGACGAAGACCTGCAGCCCTATGATTGGAAGGGCTACGACCACAACTGGCGCAACGAGTTCCGCGCCAACCAGTTCAGCCTCAACTGGACGCACACCCTCAACCCGAAGACCTTCTACGAAGTCAAAGTCGGCCGCTTCTACACCTTCTCCGGCTCGCTGCCGAAACTCGGGCAGGACGGCCGCTCGCGTTCCAGCTTCGAAGAGTTGGAGGCCTGGGTGGCGGAATATGACCGCATCGTGGCACTCTACGGCCAGGGCCGCGTGCCGGAGTTCATGGAGCCTTATCGCGGCTTCGGCACCCCGGCCGAACGCTTCACCGACCTGAACGGCAACGGTGACTATGATGCCGGCGAACCGTTCCAGGACTATGACGGCGACGGCCTCTATGATTTGAACAACGACCCCGACCGCCGCAATGCCAACCAAAACTGGTTCCTGGAAGGCGCCACGCATCCCTTCCGCGGCCAGAATATTAACGGCGGCTATTGGGCGAATGATCGCGCCGGCTTCAACAAGCGTTCCTCGACCACCTACTCCTTGAAGTTCGATCTCACCAGCCAGGTCACCAAGAATCACCAGATCAAGACCGGTATCGAGGCCAACTATTTCGAGCTGAAGAACCGGAGCCGGCAGTTGCTCGGGCCCTATGACGGTCGCGGCCTGTTCGGCAATTCCTACTCCGTCTTCCCCAACTGGCAGGCGGGCTACATTCAAGACAAGATGGAGTTCAGCTCGGCCATTGTGAACCTGGGCGTGCGCTTCGAGCGCTTCGACCAGGGCGAGCAGGTGGCAGTGCAGGACACCTCGGTGGGCGTGCCGCGCTTCGAAACGCCAACCACCAAGTGGAGCGTGCTGCCGCGCGTCGGCTTCTCCTTCCCGGTGACTGACCGCGACATGTTCTACTTCAGCTACGGCCATTTCTTCCAGCGGCCGCAGTTGACCAACGTGTTCAACCAGGTCAACCAGCGCATCGACAGCCCGAACTCGATCGTCGGCAATCCCAATCTCGATCCCGAGCAGACGATTCAGTACGAATTCGGCATTCGGCGCCAGTTCGGCCTGAACACCCTGTTCTCGGTCACCGGCTTCTTCAAGGACATCGACAATCTGCTGCAGATCCGGCAGGAGTTCGACGTGGCGGGCAATACCTTCTTCACCTATCAGAATGACACCTACGGCACGGTGAAGGGCCTGGAGCTGTCGCTGCAGCAACGCGCCGGCCGGTTCTTCTCGGGCGACGCCACCTATACCTTCCAGGTGGCGAAGGCGACGCACTCCGATCCGCGCGACACCTATGACACGCTCGACATCATCGACGGCGTGGAATTTCCGGCGGATTGGGATCAGCGCCATCGCGTGGTGCTGAACCTCGATTTCCACTACGGCCAGGGCGAAGGCCCAAAGCTGGGCAACTTCCGGCTGCTGGAGAATTGGAACGTGAATTTTCTGGCGCAATACGGCACCGGCATGCCCTACACTCCACAGACGTTGACCGGTTCCCCTCTGGTTCCGCTCACCAACTCCAAGCGCTACCCCGAGACCTTCAACGTCGATATGCGCATGCGCCGCTTCTTCAACCTGACGTCTGGTGTGCGCGCCGGCCTCATCTTCGAAGTGCAGAACCTGTTCAACCGTCTCAATCCCATTTCGCCGGATGACGGCGGCATCGTGGATGCCTACCGCGACCTGATCGGTTTCACCAACGCCGGCACCTCACGCACGCGCAACTATGGCGGGTTTGCGAATTCGGCGCCGAATCCGGCGGCATGGCAGAACGGCCGCATGATTCGTATCGGTTTCACCACCGAGTTCTAATACGATCCATTTTCCACGCGCCCCGGTGTGCTAGACGGCCGGGGCGCGCAGGTTATATCAGACGGAAGGAGACTTCATGAGAGTGCAAAAAGTTTTTGGCATCATCGCGGTCTCTCTGCTCGCGCTGGCGGTGGTTGGCTCCAGTGAGGCCTTTGGCCGCGAGCGCAAAGAGAGAAAATCCCGCGACCACCAGGTGCGCATCATTCAACCGCAGGAGGTGTTCGGCCTGCTGAAGCCGAATGCCATCGTTGCCAACCGCTTCGCGGTGCATGACAAGGGCCTGCAGTGGTTGATGATGGCCAACTTCGGCGAACTCGCCAACCCCGATGACCGGCCGGCCGGCCCGCCGACCCCGTTCCACCCCGCCTCCTCGCAGCTTGCGCCCAAACTGGAATACCCCGGCGGCACCGGCACGCGCTTTCTTTTCTCCGGTGGCCTGTGGGTGGGCGCCATCAAGAACAATCAGCGCATCGTTTCCACGGTGACTGACGGTGACAACGGCACCGGCGAATTCGGCGCCTTGTCCTCCTGGCTGTATCAATCCACCGATGACGGCGCCAAGGAAAACGACGACGATGGCGACTGGAACGCGGCCACCGATGATCTCAACGGCGACGGCTCGCCCAGCAATGACTGGGACGGCCCCAGCGCCGATGCCAACGGTGACGGCATCTTCAATTACGATCCTGAGCCGCGCATCGACGAGGATCCGGTGGGTGACATGTCCGCCGATTTTCTCGACAATGATTTTGACGGCCTGATTGACAGCGACGATCCCGATCTCGACGGCGACAAAGTTCCGGGCTCGCTGGATGATGACGGCGACGGCAAGGAGGACGAAGACACCATCGCGCGCGGCGGCCAGGAATGGTACACCACTTATGTTGACACCTGCGCCGCCTGCTTGAGCAACGCTGATGCCGACGGCTTCACGCCCCTGGGGGTGCGCGTGGTGCAGCATTCGTTTCAATGGTCGGAGACCTTCCGCGACGATTTTCTCATCTTCGAATACTTCGTGACCAACATCGGCACCGAGGTGCTGCGCGAGGTCTACCTCGGCACCTTCTTCGATTTCGATGTGCAGACCGACGCGCAAGGCCGCCCGGGCTCGGAGGATGACATTACGTTTTACATCGATTCGCTGGCCACCGCCATCGGCGGTGATGATGACGGCGATGGCTTGGAAGCGCAGTTCTTCGGCGTGCGGGTGTTGAAAACCCCGTTGCCCAGCGTCGGCTCGACCTACTTGAATTTCAACCGCCTCACCGGCGGCGACCCCAATGACAATGTCGAAAAGTACGTCAAGATGTCGAGCGGCGTGCGCGACCCTGATCAGTTCGTGAACGGCGACTGGCGTTTCGTCTTCTCCTTTGGCTCGCTCGGCGACTTGCAGCCCGGCCAGACCCTGCCGGTGACCCTGGCGATCATCAACGGCGGCCGCGCCGGTCTGAGCCGTGCGGAGAACATCGAGTTGATCGCGCAGAACTCCCGCCAGGCGCTGTCCCTGTTCCAGAATGACTTCCGCGGCCCGACCGCGCCCGATGCGCCCAACTTTACGCTCGAGCCGTTGGAGCGCGCGGTGCGCATCACCTGGGATCGGCGCGCGGAGAACTCGATCGACCCGATTGCCAAGAAACCGGATTTCGAAGGCTACCGCATTTGGCGCAGTCTGGACGGTGTCAAATTCACCCTGGTGGCGGATTTTGACGTGGTCAATGGCCTCGGTTTCGATCGCGGCCTGCCGCCGTTGAACGCCCAGGGCAGATATGAATACGTCGACCAGGGCGTGCCGCCGCTGGTGCAAATTAAATATGTCGTCACTTCCTATGACAATGGCGACAACGGCGACGGCATCAACCATCCGGAGAATGACCGCACGATCGGCGGTGTCGGCGTCTTGGAAAGCTCGCGCGGCATTGCCCGGCAGAAGATCGCGGTGGCCAATTCCGCCACCAAATCGACTCTGGATGAGGTTTACGTGGTGCCCAACCCCTACGTCGGCAGCTCGGAGTTCGAGCAATTCGGCCGGTTTAACGAGGTCGGCGACCGCAACTTCCCCAAGGCGATTCAATTCGTAAACCTGCCGGAGCAGGCCTCGATTCAGATCTTCACCCTTGCCGGTGATTTGGTGCAGGAGATTCGGCACAGCGGCTCGGGCGTGGCGATCTGGGATTTGCGCACGCGCCTCAGCCAGGAAGTGACGGCGGGCATCTATTTGTACCGTGTCTCCGCCAATGGCGAGGAGAAAATCGGCAAGTTCATCGTGGTGAAATAACCAGTGGTCAGGTGTCAGTGAGCAGTCATCAGGCCTCAGCCTGCTGCTCACTGGCCACCGATCGCTGATCGCTGATCACTGATCACAGGTCATTGATCACTGATTGCTTCCGGAGAAATGAAAATGAAAAAACACTTTGCGCATATTCTCGTGTTGCTCATCCTGCCGATGACCGTGCTGGGAATCGAGCGGGTGGGCACCACCTCCTTTCAGTTCTTGAAAATCCCGGTGGGCGTGCGCGGCATCGGCATGGGCAACGCCTTTGTCGCGGGCGCGGTTGATGCCTCGGCGGTCTACTGGAATCCCGCCGGCCTGGGCTGGGCCTCCAAGAAGGAAGTCATGCTCACCCACATCAACATGCCGGCCGACATCAACTATGACAATGTTGCGTTGGTCCTGCCCATCTCCACCTCCCTGGGCTCGTTTGGGTTGAATATCGGCGTGTTGCATATGGACGATCTGATCGTGCGCACGCCCTCCCGGCCGGAGGGCACCGGCGAATTGATCACGGCTTCCGACATCGCGGTGGGCCTGTCCTACTCCCGTCAGGTGAGCAACCGCTTCACCTTCGGCGTGCAGGCGCGCTACATCCGCGAGGAACTGGCCAACTTCGTCTCCAGCGGTGTGAGCTTCGATGCCGGCCTGCAGTATCAAACCGATTTCCGGTCGCTGCGCCTGGGCATGGTGATCCAAAACTTCGGCGCCGACACCAAGTTTGATGGCGGCTTCCTGGACTATCGCACCGCCAGCACCACCGGCGGCCAGCCGCGCCGCCAGGATTTCGACTCCGCCCCCCTGCCGATCACGTTCAAGACCGGCGTGATGGCGGATCTGGAATCGATGGTGGGCGTGGATCTGGGAGAAAGCCTCAAAGGCAACCTCGCCGCCCAGTTCGAGCATCCGGCAGACAACAAGGAACGCCTGAACGGCGGCCTGGAGCTGACCTTCAGCGAGCGCTTCTCGCTGCGGGGCGGCTATAACTACAACTATGATACCGACGGCTTCACGCTGGGCTTTGGCGTCAACGTGCCGTTCAGCGCGGAGAAGAACCTGCTGCGCGTGGATTATGCCTACGCCGATCTCGGCAATCTCACGGACACCAGTTCCTTTATGAATCAGCCGCACCGGTTTTCGCTGTCGTTTCAGTTTTGAGCTTCGTCATGGCGCTGGCAGGCGCAGCGGCCTGCAGGCGTGCGCGCCTCCAAAGCGCCAGCGATGATCATGTCAGATAATCTTGAAACTTCGCATATAGCGGGAGGATTTGATGAAATCAGGCAGCTTTAAACATGCCCTGCGGCCGGCCGGCGTCTTGAGCCTGGCGTTGCTGGCATTGACAGGATGCGGCTTGGTCGATCCCGGCGACTACACGCTCAAGACCAACGAGCCGCCGGACACTGAGATCACCTCCGGGCCAAAATCCGGCAGTACCAGCAGCTACTTTGTCACCATCGCCTGGAACGGCAAGGATCAAGACGGTGTGGTGAAGGGCTATACCGTTACCGTGGATGGCAACACCGTCTTCACGACCTCGACCGATTCCACCTTTCGCTTCACCGCCGCCAATCGGGATGAACAGCACAGCGTGTCGGTGGCCGCGCGTGACAACGACGGCGCCGACGACCCCACCCCGGCAACGCTGACATTTACAGCGACCAACGTCGTGCCCAACACCGAGATTCAAGTGGTGGGCAACCCCAGCCAGGGCGCGACCTTTGGCCAGGGCGCGATTTTCACCGTCGTGGCGGTGGATGACCCGGACAATGGGCCGGAGTACACCTATCGCTACAAGATCGATGCCGGCGGCCAGTGGTCCGCATGGCAGTCGAATCCGGTGTTTGAATTCAGCCTGACCTCGCCACTTGGCCTGCTGCCGGAAGGCGCGCATACTTTCTTTGCGCAGGCGCGTGACAACGCACTGGCCGTCGACGAGTCGCCGGCTGAATTCCAGTTTGTTGCCTCGGCCGCGGTCAAGCCGGGCGTGGTATTGAGCGCGCTGAAGAACGGCGCCGCCTTCTATGCCGACAGTTCCGCCTTCTCGCTCGCCAGCGGCAACACCGTATCGTTCAGTTGGGCCCCGACGTTCAACTATGCCGGCGGCGCTTCCACCGGCAGCCGTTATCGCATCGACGGCGGCGCGTGGACGGAATTCTCAACCGCGGTCTCCTCACTAGACTTGACCAACGTCACGCCGGGCACGCACACGTTCGAAGTGCAATACCGCGATCTCGCCGGCAAGCTCAGTGACATTGCGCTGTATCGCTATGATATCGTGGCCGCGACCTTGAGTGCCGGCGTGCTGGTGGTGGATGACGGCAACGGCCAGTTGGCCGGCCGGCCGCCGGCCACCGGCGACGCCAATGTCGACAATTTTTATTCGCAGGTGCTCACTGCGGCGGGCGCGCGTTTCACCTTGTGGGATTATCTCACTCAGGGCGCACCCACCCCCAAGAAGGGCTTCGGCAACTATTCCACCGTCATCTGGCAAAGTGATGAGGCCACCGCGACGAACATCCCGCGCCAGATTCAGCTTCTGACTGACTATCTCACCGTGGGCGGCAAGCTCTGGCTGACCGGCTGGCGGCATATCAACCAGATTGCCACCACGACACCGGTTGCCAACTTCGATCCCACGCAGGCCACGGCACTGCCTTCCTATGCTTTCGTGTGGAACTATCTCAGGATTGCCTCCACGCGCCAGACGCCGGGCAACTTGTTCGACTTCAATGGCGCCACCGGCCAGGCGGGCTATCCCAATGTCAACGTCGATCTGGCGAAAAATCCGATTCCGAACCGGCCGGGTCTTTCCCCCATTGATGTGTATACCCTGCGCGAAGGTGCCGAGGCGATCTATACGTTCAACTCTGCCAGCGGCAATCAGGATTGGCAGGGCGCAATCGTGGGTGTGAAGTACATCGGCACCGGCTTCCGGACGGCGGTGTTCGGCTTCCCGCTTTACCACTTGAATGCCGGTGATGCCGAGGCTGCGGCGCGCAAGATTCTGTCTGACTTCGGCGAGATCTGATCGCTGCGCAATTGCGTTGGCGAGCCTGGTAGTCCCCGCCCCTTGTGGGCGGCTGTCATGGCAATGATCGTAGTCCCCGCCCCTCGTGGGCGGCTGTCGTGGCAATGATCGTAGTCCCTGCCCTCGTGGGCGGCTGTCGTGGCAATGATCGTAGTCCCTGCCCTCGTGGGCGGCTGTCGTGAAAATTTGTGCCGTGCCATGACAATGCCCCGCCAGGGGGCAGGGCCATGATGGGCTTTGCCAGGCAAACTTTGACAGAAGTGACGTGACCATGGAGTTGTTGCACCCGGAAGTGCGCTGCAGAGGGAAGGCCGGCCGGCGGCCTTCCCTTTTTTGCAGGGAAACTTTTCAGCGGCGCCCGAAAAAACTGCTGGACAAAGTTGATAGGAGTGTTTATTTTCGACAACTTCTTCAAGAAGAGAGAACCGGCAAGCTGGCAGGACCGCGCGCGACGTTGCTTGACGGATTTCCTCACCAGCAATTGCCATACGTTGTTCACGCCTCAATCCCAAGCGGAAGCGGCCCGGCGTCGCGAACCGGACCGGCAGTCGAATTGCTCCGATCCCTCCCGCCTCTTGATTCCTGAAGGGAGGTGATGCTGTCCTCTGAGATGAGCATCGGCTTTTGCATTTCGGCCACAATTACAACTCACATCATCCACCAATCACTCTGTGGAGGGTAGTACCCATGCGTAAACTTTTTACCGCTATGCTGTGTTTGTGCTTTGCCGCGGCGGTGTTTGCTGGCACGGGCGCCAAGCAAGACCTGCACAAAATCGACAAAGCCAAGCGGCAGCAACTGATTCGCGGCGATGAACCGATCCCGGCGGTCGAGACGGGGCGAGTTTTGCACAAGACCAATGCCGTTGGGCCGGGCGTGTTGTTGATGGAATCGACCTATGATTATGGTTCCAATGGCGGCGTGTTGAGTAACCTCGTCGACTATGGCGATGGCACCCTGGCTGTCGGCCGCATGGGTGCCACCGATGCCGGCACGACCGATCGTGGCACTTATTTTTCCTATTTTGACGGCACCACCTGGTCGCCGATGACGAAAGTCGAGCAGGTGCGCCGCGGCTGGTCCAGCATTGCGGCGCTGGCGGACGGCCGCAGCGTCACGCTCTCCCACGTTGCCAACGAGGTGAACATCGACGCGCTCAAAGGCCTCGGCATTTGGACCAGCAGCATCACCGGTAATATCGGCGCAGCGGCGGATCAATGGCCGCGTTTGACCGTGGACGGCAAGAATAATATCATTATCTGCTCCACCACCAACGCCACGATTAACGGCGTGGCCCTGATCAAGAGCATTGCCGTGTCGCGCGATGAAGGCGCTACCTGGTCCTTCCAATACCTCTGGCCTGACACCAGCACCCGCAAACCCGGCTTCAGTGCGGATGATCAAGACATTGCCAGCCAGGGTGATAATGTTGCGGTGGTTGTGGCCGAGACCGGAAACGACATTCATCTGTGGACCAGTTCTGACAATGCCACGACCTGGACCTACCAGAATCTGACCAACAACCCGACAACCTTGCCCCCTGGCACTTCGGCTGACTTGCCCGCCGGCTCCTGTGATGTGCTGTACGACAACAACGGCAATCTCCACATCTTCTGGGAGAGCTACACCGGATTGCCGGACTCCGCCGGCACGTCCATTGATCTCTTCGAAAGCGGCTCGGCCGGCATCTACCATTGGAGTGCCGCCACCGGCATCACCGAAGTCGTCGACTTCAGCGATATCCCGGGCTCGGATCAGGAAATCGGCCTCTTCTCTGGCAACCTCGGTGCCTTCGATCAGCACAACGTGGATGGCAACGTTGTGTGCCAGCCCTCCGCCGGCGTGGATGCCGACAACAATCTGTATTTGTTGTTCGCTACTTTCCGTCCCAATGATTTCGATCCGGATAGCGCACACTATACCGATGTCTATGCCATTGGCTCGGCCAACGGTGGCGCAAGCTGGGGTCCGGTGACCAACCTCACCGACACGCCGCAATCCGAAGACTTGTGGGCCTCGCTGGCCCCCAATGTGGGCGACAGCCTGCGCTTCGTCTATTCCTCCGACGGCAGCACCGGCAACAGCATTCAGGGCGGCGGCACGGCACCGACGAGCTATCTCTACTATGCCGTGCCGAAGAGCAAAATCGTGCTCACCGGTGTGAACGATCGCCCGGTCTCCAGTGTGCCGGCCTCGTTTGCGTTGCATCAGAATTTCCCGAACCCGTTCAATCCCGCGACCAACCTCACCTTCGAAGTGAGCAAACCGGCGGAAGTCAACCTGAGCGTCTATGACGTGAATGGCAAGCTGGTGGCCACGCTGGTGAATGGCCTGGTGCAAGCGGGCAAACACAATGTCACCTGGAATCCCGCGAAGAACGTGTCTTCCGGCGTTTATTTTGCCAAGTTGAAGAGCGCCGGCTTTTCGCAGGTGACCAAAATGACGTTGATGAAGTAGGCCGGTATCGCACCGGACTGTCGTCTTCGCGTTTGAGATTCCCGCGCGTTGGGAGTGCCAGGCGGGAACAGGCACTCCCAACGCGCAGTATTCACACCGGTCATAATCTTCTGTGAGGTAATGGCGATGCAAAATCTCCTTTTGACGAAGAGGGAATGCCGCAGGTTGTTCCAGGCGGTTCGTTACGCCGCAGTCTTTTGTCTGATGTTCGCAGTCGCCGCCTCTGCTATCGACCGCAAATCAGACAAGAGAATTCAAAAAGTAAAACGCGTCCCCGCTGTCGGCGCGCAGGACCTTCTGGCTGCTCAGGCGCAGCCCAAGACGCTGCGCAAGTCCGCAGCCAAAGCCGGCCCGGGTCTGCAACTGATCGAATCGACTTATGATTTCATGACCAACAACAACATGGGCCGGCACATTTACAATTATGGTGAGGGTATTCTGGCGGTTGCGCGCACCGCCTCAGAAGGTGCGATCGGCACCTGGCCCGATCGTGGAACTTTCTTTGCCTACAATGACGGCAATGGTTTCTTGCTGCCGATGACCAAGATCGAAACCGCCCGCGCCGGCTGGGGCAACATTTCGGCGACTGCCGACGGCCGGAGTGTCGTTGTTTCACATGGTGGTCTGCAGGTCAATGTCGATGCCCTGCAGGGCTTGGGCATCTGGACAGCATTCACGACCGGCAATTTCCCCTCAGGCTCAGATCTGACCTGGCCGCGCATCGCGGTTGATGGCAAGGACTATTTTCACGTGGTGGTGACCCATTTCTCCTTTGACCCATTCCCGGGACTGGGCGGCGGCCAGTATCCGATCTACGGCCGTTCCACCGACGGCGGCATCACCTGGGAATTCCGTTTCGCGTTTCAGAAACCCGGCGCGGCCGCCGGTGACCCGCCCGATACCACCAATGGCCTGTGGGTGGGCGGCGGTGATGCCGATGCCTATGCCATCGACGCCTGGGGCGACAAGGTCGGTATTGCCGCGTTTGCCTCGTATGACGCCGGCTTTAACAGCAACGAGATTCTCTTTGCCGAGTCCACCGACAATGGCGCGACCTGGACGTGGACAAACATCACCAACGTCGGCAAGGGTGTGCCGCCCGCCGAAGGTGATTTTCGGCCCAACGGCCATCTCGATTTGATCTACGACAACAACGGCATGCCGCACATCGTGTTCGAGAATTTCCTGGTGCTGCCGGATTCTGCCGGCACCGCGCCGGAATCTTTCCTGTACACCTTGTCGCCGCTGCTTCACTGGACTCCGACCCTCGGGGTCACGGAAGTGGCAACCCGCGCCGACATCGTTGGCGGTGAAGGCACCGGCTTCCCCAGCTCGGCAAACTGGGGCCGCGGTTTGGGCAGCGGTTTGTACTGGCCCTCCATCGGCGTGGATGCCAACAATGTTCTGTACGTTGCTTTCAGCGCGCCGACCCCGAATGACACGGATGCCGTGGGCTTGAATTATCTGGACATCTACGCCACTGGTTCCGCGGATGGCGGCGCCACCTGGGGCTCGCCGGTGGTGAACCTCACGGACTCCCGCGGCACCGAGGACAAATACGTGTCGGTGGCCAAGCGCGTGGACGAAAACCTGCACTTCGTCTACGGCTCGGATGATGTCAACGGCGGCGCCGTGCAGCCGGGTAATCAAACGACGCCGACCTTCATGATGTACTACAGCTTCCCGGCCGCGCAGATTCCAACGACGCGCAGCAGTGTCTCCGATCGTGATCCCAGCGCGGGCCTGCCGGCGGATTATGCCCTGGCGCAAAACTTCCCGAATCCCTTCAATCCCGCTACGGCGATTTCGTTCAACCTGCCGGCAAGCGTGAAGGTGAAGTTGGAAATCTTCAACGCCATCGGACAGAAGGTTGCGACGCTGGTCAACAGCAAGCTTCCGGCAGGCAGCCATACCGCCACCTGGAATGCCGCGAACATGCCCTCCGGCATTTATTTCTACAAACTGCAAGCGGGCAACTTCAACCAGACCCGGAAGATGGTCTTGGCGAAATAACCGCCGGCGCCAGTTCTTTTGGATGCAACCGCAAAGCCCCGGGCACCACGTATTGGCCCGGGGCTTTGCTGTCTTAATGATGAAATCTTCCTGCGACGGCCTGGCCGATGCAGTGAAAACCTCGGCGTTTCCGCGGAGCCTGAAATGTCGGAAATCTCGACGCAGTCGACGCTGGAACTTTTTCGGAATCTTCGATAATGACGGCGAGCATTGTCAGATTGTATCGTGAACCCATCCGTCCTCATTTCACCCGGTGAATCCTGCCACCTCACAATGCCATCGCGCCTTGCTTGCGACTCTTTTGCTGCCGGCCTTGCTGCTGGCGCTGGCCTGGCCTGAGCCGGCTCGAGCACAGGCCAAAATCAAACTGCAAAGCGCGCACGCGGGCGAGATCAAGAAGCTGCTGTTGGTTTACACGTGGTCCGCAGAGATGGGCATGCTGTCGCTGGTGGATATTCTCACCGCGCTGCCCGAGGCCGAGGCGCTCATCATCAGCCAGTTTGCGCCGGGATCCGAATCGTTTCGCGTATTTACCTCCGGCTTGACGCGCGGCGGCTTGGGCCGCAATCGCCACGGCCAGCCGCGGCTGCAATTCGTGCAGGACGCCAGCGCCTATGGCCCGTGGCCGCGCGACCAGGCGCTGGTGGACACCGGCGGCACCATGTGGGTCAGCCCCTCGGACAATCACCGCCTGCGCGCGATCTTCACCGCGCTGGACGAGAGCTACGGCTTGCGCCAGGCAGCGGCGGCGGTGGCCTTCACCGGTGCCAATCTCATTCCGTTCGCCAACCTGGTGCTGTGCCCCGATCGGCTGGATACGCTGGCGCTCTCCACCTTCTTGCAGGGGCCATTTCTCACTCTGCCCTCGCCGCCGCCACCTGCGCCATTTCATCTCGATCTGCTGGTGATGCCGCTTTCGGAAACCGTGATCGCGGTGGGTGATGATGAGCTGGCGCGGTCGCGCCTGCTGGCGCTCAGCGTTGCGGAACAAAAGCGCCTCCTGGCGCAGTGGGCGGTGGAATTTGCGGCCTCCGGCCACAATCTCGCAGTCAAAGCTGCGGGCAACTCGTTCCGTTTTCAAGCCGTGCCGCGGCCGCATTTGATCCTGCCGGCATTGTTGCAGGAAAAATTGCAGATTCTCACCGACCTGGCCAAGCCCGGCGCATTTCGCGCCGCCGTGCTGGCGGAGCCGGCGTATCACTGGGATGATCGCATTGCCGCGGCCTTGCACCGGCGCGGATTCAAGGTCGTGCGCGTGCCTTTCTGGCCGGGCGTCGCTGGCACGGTGGCCGGCAAGAAATCCGGCGGCCTGCCCATGCTGTGTTACGCCAACAGCCTGGTGTGGGAGAAGGGGTTGCTCATGCCGGTTTACGGCATTGCCAGCCTGGATCAACTCGCGCGTGACACGCTGGCGGCTGCTTCCGGCAAGCCGGTGTTTGCCGTGCGTGGCGGCGCTTTGCTGGGTTACGGCAATTCCGGGCCGCATTGCCTGACGCTGGAATTCCGCCAGTGAAATGGCGGTTTTGTTCCATTCCTCCCCGACGAGCCGCACTCCAAAACAATCGCTCCGGCTGCCCCTCACACTGTCCGAATTCACCACCGGACGGGCCACCTTCCGGTGCTGGGTAGAAACCAATCGCGGGATTTGCCCCAAATCATTTGCCTTCCTGACTTGCCCCTGGTGCTTGTTCAATCCTGAAACAGATGTTCGGCGGAAACACATAATTCTGGCCGAAACCAGCCTGTTTGGCCCAAATTAACAGTCTGATAATTCAAGCGTTGCCGTGGCGATGTCACCTTCGCGCGTCACTGGCATATGCTTTGCGCTAGGCGTTGCCGTTATTGCGCACAGGAATGGCGGCCGCACTTCAAGTTGTGCAAACCGGAAGCGGCACAGGCGTACGAATCAAAATTTTCAGGCGATGAAAAATGGTACCGATGAATTCCAAGCTGTGGCTGCGGCGGGTGTGGTGGTTGGGATTGATGGTGGCGGTCTTTGGCTTCGGCGCCGCCCAAGCCCAGACGAAAATCATGCCGCTGGGCAACTCGATCACCGAGGGCACCGGCTCCTCAAATAATGCCGGTTTTCGTTACTTTCTCTTCAATCTCCTGAGCAATGCCGGAACTTCGTTTGATTTTGTCGGCTCGCTGCAAGACGGCAGCGGTTTCCCGGACACCGAGCATGAGGGCCACAGCGGCTTTCGCGCCGAACAGTTGGACGTGACCACTTATCTCACGCAACACAACCCCGACTACGTCCTGCTGGAAGTCGGCACCAATGACATTTCGCAAAATGACACGCCGGCGCAAGTGCGGGACGACATCGCCGCGATCCTGGACGCCATCCACGCCTACAATCCCGCCATCCGCACCTATCTTTCCACCGTGGTGCCGCGCAAGGACAATGCAGCGAAAGAGACGGCCACGCAAAACCTCAATGCCCTGCTGCCCGCGCTGGTGAGCGCCAAAGTTGCCGCCGGGCACCAGGTGGTGTTGGTCGACAATCACGATCGCCTGACTGCCGATCCAAACTGGCAGACCACGCTCATGGCCGACAACCTTCATCCCAATGATGGCGGCTATGAGCTGATGGCCACCGAGTTCTTCAACGCCATCCAGGGCTATCAACCCGGGGTCGATGATTTTGCCGACGATTTCAACAGCGGTGTATTGAGCACGAACTGGACGGCGCATCCCGGTTTCCAGGTGCAAAGCAATCAACTCGTGAATACTTCCACAGTCGACGCCTGGAACAACCACCTCGCCATCCCCAATGTCATCACCAATCCCAACGTTGTGGAATTCACCTACGGCAGTCTCTCCAATGCCGAGGGCCGCTATTTCACCGGCGTGGCGCTGCTGCTGGACAAGGCGGCCACGGATGCCAGCGGTTATCTGCTGTTGCGCAATGAAACCAGCGTGCGGTTGTTCACGATCGTGAACGGCGTGCCGGGCGCGAGCGTGGCAACTGTGGCCGGCACCGTGGCGACGCCGCCACAGGCCGGCGACCGGCTGCGGGTGGAATGGCGCAGCGATAGCAACGGCCATCACTTTGTCGTTTATCTGAACGATCAACTCGATGCGGTGGTGGACGACCCTGCCAGATTGCAGGGCAACGCGGTGACCACCTATGCCGGCATGATGGTGCACGGCAACACCACCGACGGCGTGGATGATTTTCATCTGTTCAAGCAGACCGACTCGACACCGCCGGCTTTTGTTTCGGATTTGTCTGCGATCAACGTGACCTCCGCGACCGTGGAACTGCGCTGGCGCGCGCCGGGCGACGACGGTGACACCGGCACCGCCCGCTCCTATGACCTGCGTTACTCGACGGCGTTGATCACCGAAAGCAATTTCAACAGCGCCACACCAGTGGCCGGCGTGGGCAATCCCAAACCCGCGGGCAGCGTGGAGAATTTTACCGTGGGTGGCCTGCAGAGCGGCACGCGTTATTACTTTGCGCTGAAAAGCTCCGACGAAGTCGGCAACACCTCCGGCTTGTCAAATGTCGTGGCGGCGACGACGACTGCGCTGACGCTGAGCAGCGACACGTTCGACCGGCCCGGCCCGAGTTTGGGCGCCAATTGGGCGGCAGATGCGCGGCTGCAGATCATCAACAACGAAGTGCAGCACACCGCCACGATCGACATTTGGACGCCGGCCGTGTTCAAACTGGGCCGCAACGCGCAGGAAGTCAGCATCGTGTGGGGCGGGAATGCCACGGTCTACGGCGCGAATTTTTCCGGCGTGCTGGTGCTGGCCGACAGCTTCAACACCCGGCCGAACGGTTACATGATCCAGCACTCGAACGAGCGCGGCAAAACGCGGTTGTGGCGCATGCAAAACGGCAACCTGACGACGATGCTCGATGAGGGCAACGCCTTCGGTCCGAACACCAGGGCGGGCAGCGAGATGAAAGTCATCATCCGCAGGGAAGCCGCGGCGCACTTCTTTGATGTTTACATCAACGGCGTGTTTGACCGCACGCTCTCCGATCCCGCCAAGTTGGAGAACGGCTCGTACTCCGGTTTTGTGCTGGAGAGCACGCTGGGCGCGGAGAATGCCATCACGCGTTTTGCAGTCGGCGTGCTGCCGAGTTCGCCGGCCAAACTGCTGGTGGTGAGCGGCAACAACCAGACGGGCCGGGTCAGACAGAAGCTGGCGAATCCTCTGAAGGTTTCGTTGTACGACAGCTTTGACAATCCCGTGCCGGGCGCAGAAGTCAACTTCACCGCGACGGTGGGGCAGGCCAGCTTCAGCCGGGCGGACAACAATATTCGCATCGAGGCAGAATCCGGCCAGATAACCGCGCCGATCGTGGTGCAGGATGATCCCGAAGCCTCAGGCGGCAAGTACATCGTATATCCGGTGCCACAAAATGAAGCCGGCTCGGCCGTGTACACGTTCAACATTCCGGTGAGCGGCACTTACTACATCTGGGCGCGCAATCTGACCCCGGGTGAGAGCGGCGCCAACTCCTGGACCGTGAGCGTCGATGGCGGCAATCCTTTCATCTATGACGTGTTTCAAGGCCAGCGTTCCAACACCTGGAAATGGGATTTGCTCAGCGAGCGCGGCACCGGCAATCCCTCCAATCCGCAATTCGACCCCAAGACTTTCGATTGGGCTGCCGGCACGCACACGCTCGTGGTCGAAGGCCGCTTCGATCGCGCCCGGCTCGACAAGTTCCTGATCACGCGCGACGCGAGCTACATTCCGCAAGACAAGGAGGAAGGCGGCAGCCGTACGGATGAAAACGGCATTGCCAGCACCGAGGTCATGCTCGGCACGCTCGCCGGTCCCATCAAAGTGGAGGCCCAGTTCGGCGGCCTGCTGCCGGCCCTGTTCAATTTGACCGCGCAGCCGGGCTTTCCGGGTGGCTTGGCACAGGCAACTGGCAGCGGGCAATCCGGCCCGGCCGGCCAGTTGCTGGCGCAGCCCTTCACGGTGGTGGTGACGGACAGTTTTGGCAATCCCACAGCGAACGGCCGCGTCTCCTGGGTCGTCACGGAAGGGAACGGCCAGCTTTCGAGCTATCGTGCCACCAGCGATTCCACCGGCAAAGTCGAAGTCGGTTTCGCGCCCGGCAACGGCAGCAGCCAGAACAAAGTGGTTGCGGCAGCGGCCTTCACCAATCAACGCTTTGAGTTCACCGCGCAGACCACCAGCGGCGTGGCAACAGCCGCAGAGTTGGTGAGCGGTTCCAATCAAACCGGCGGCGTCGCCAGCACTTTGCCGGCGCCATTGGTGATGCGCGTTGCGGATGCCGGTGGCCAGCCAGTTGCGGGTTTTCCGGTTGAGTTTGAAACCGTGCGCGGCGGCGGCACGACCACCGGCCACAATGCCGTGGCGAACGGTGGCTTTGAGCGCGGGAATAATAATCTGCCCGGCCAGTGGACGCTGGAAGGCAGTCCCACCACCGACGAAGTCCGGCTGAATCCCAGCAACCCGCAAGCGGGCAGCCGCAGCGTGCTGGTCAATGCCAACCGCAATGCCGTGGGCGTGTCGCAGGTGATTTCGTACGCCGCCAACACCAGCTACACGCTGACGTTTTGGGCAAAAGTCGACAGCGGCGTGCTGCGCGTGACCTGGCGCATGAATGATGCGGCCGGCAATCTGCAGGACACCATCGTCGATGTGACGCCGGAGGCCACCGCCGGCGCGTGGCGTCGCTACATGGTCACGGCCACCAATCAAGCGGCAGCCAATCGTCCGCTGTTTTTCCGCACGTTGAACAGCGGAGAATTTCGTGTGGATGAAGTCAGCGTGGTGCGCAATACCGGCGCCGACGGCCGCCTGGCGGTGAACTGGACTTTGGGTGACACGGTGGGAACGCAGCAGGTACGTGCCATGGCGCGCAATGCCAGCGGCACCAACTTGAGCGGCTCGCCGGTGTTGTTCACGGCCCAGGCCACGGTGGGCGCAGCCGCAAAGCTGGTGGAAGTTGGCGGCAACAATCAATTGGGCACCGCCGGTCAGCCGTTGGGTGCACCCCTGGTGGTGAAGGTGACGGACGTGGTGGGTAATCCCGTTTCCAACATCAGCGTGTTGTTTGAGGTGATTCAAGGGGGCGGCAATCTCGCCGGCGCAGCCACGGCCAATGCGGTGACCGATGCCCAGGGCCTGGCTCAGGCGGTTCTTACGCTGGGCACCAATCCGGCGGTGAGCAATCAGGTGCGCGCCAGCGCGACCGGCTTGACGGGCAGCCCGATCATCTTCACGGCGAGCATCGGCACACCGGCCAGGCTTGCCAAGATCTCGGGCGACAATCAGGTGGGTACTGCTGGTTCTGCGGCGCCTGCCAATCTCGTGGTGAAGATCACAGATGCCGGCAACAAAGCCATCTCAGGCGCCTCGGTGACGTTCACGGTGCAGCAGGGCAACGGTACGATTAACGGCAACAGCAACGCAATCCTGCGCACGGATGGCAACGGCGAGGCGCGCGCGACCTTTGTCCTCGGCCCGCTGGCCGGCGGTGAAAACCGCGTGCGGGCATCGGCCGAGTTCAACGGCCAGGCTTTGCAAGGCTCCCCGCAGAATTTTGTGGTGAAGGCGGCGGCGCTCAAGGAGATGGTGATCGCGGACGGGAACAATCAAGTTGGCCTCGCCGGCGAGCCGCTGGCGAATCCCCTGCGCGTCACGTTGCTGGATACCCTCAATCACGGCGTGCCGCAACAGCAGGTGACATTCACCGTGATCGAAGGCGGTGGCAAGCTCGACAACGGCAGCACCGCCAGCACGGTCAGCACGGATTCCACCGGCCGGGCGCAGGTGCGGCTCACGCTGGGTTCGCAAATCGGTACGAATAACAACAAAGTGCGGGCGCAGGCAGCGCTTCCGGTGCCGGGCTCCCCGCAGATTTTCCAGGCCAGCGCCCAAGTCGGCCCGCCGGCAGTGTTGAAGAAGATCGACGGTGACAGTCTCTCCGGTGTGGTGAACAATCCCCTGCCCAAGCCACTCGTGGTACAGGTGACGGATCGCGCCGGCAACCCGTTGTTCGGCGTCAATGTGGTCTTTGAGGTGCTGGAGGGCGGCGGCAATTTTGACGGCGTGACCAAAGACACGGTGACCACCAATGATCTCGGCCGCGCGCAAGTCACGCTGACGTTGGGCGCCACTTCGGGCCTGTACAACAACAAAGTGCGGGCGCGTGCGTTCAACGGCTCGCTCGAGCTGCAAAACTCGCCGATGCTGTTCGTGGCCACGGCCGCGCCCAGCAGGGCGCGCGTGCTGGCGATCACGGCAGGCAACCGGCAGCAAGGGTTGGCGGGCGAGCCGCTGGCTGAGCCGTTGCGCGTGCGCGTGCTCGACATTCAGGGCAATCCGATCAAGGATCATCCCGTGCGCTTCCGTTCCAGCGGCGCAGCCAACGGCACTTTTAGCGCCACCGGCACAACCGACACCACGGCCATCACCAATGCCAATGGCATCGCCGCCGTGACGTGGATCCTCGGCCGCTCGATCCTGCCGGACAGCCAGACGGTGATCGCAACCGCCAACGACGGTCTGCAGAACCTGCAAGGCTCGCCGGCAACGTTCAAAGCAGCGGCTGTTGCCGGGCTGCCCAGCGCTGCAACGTCCAGCATCACCGCCACCGGGCCGGTGCCGGCCAACGGCCAGAGCCGCTCCACCATCACCGTCACGGTGAAGGACAAGTTCGGCAATGTGATTGCAAACCAGCCGGTACAACTCATCGTCTCCGGCTCGAACAACAACATTCAACAAACCGGCAACACCGACGCGCAGGGTCGCGCCACCGGCTCGCTGGCCTCGACCAAAGCCGAGCTTAAGATCATCACCGCCAAAGTGGCCGGTGTGTATGAAATCAAGCCCGGCACCAGCGTGCGCTTCAACCCGCTGGCCGCCACGCAAATGGCGATTCGCAGCGGCCACAGCCAGACCGGCAACGTCAACACGGCGCTGTTGGAGCCGCTGAGCGTGCTGGTGACGGACCAATTCAACAACGGCGTGCCCAATGTGGCGGTGGAATTCAACGTCGAGGCCGGCGAGGGCCGTCTGCTCGGCCCGAACACGGTGGTGACCGACACCAATGGCGTGGCGGCGATCCAGTACGTGCTCGGCCCAAGCGTGACCGAGAATCGCGTGCGCGCCACTTCCACCGGCTTGCGGAATTCGCCGCTCATCTTCGTGCTTAATGCCGTCAACAATCCGGCGCGCAGCCTGCAACTGATTTCCGGCAACGGCCAAACCGGCGTGGTGCTGGAAGATCTGCTGCAGCCGCTGGTGGTGGGCGTGGTGGACAAGGACAACCGTCCGGTGGCCGGCAAGACCATCAAATTCGAAGTGACGTTCGGCGGCGGCCAGGTCAATGGCGGCCAGAGCGCGAACGTGAGCAGTGATGAATTTGGCCTGGCGAAAGTGGTCTGGCGCCTCGGGCCCAGTGCGGGCTTGAACGTTGCACGCGCGAGTGGCTCCAACTTGAACAATTCGCCGCTCGATTTCCAGGCGCAGGCGCGCACCGGCCGGCCCACCAGCCTCGTGCAAGTGAGCGGTGACGGCGCCGCCGGGCCGGTCAATCAGACTCTGGCCACGGCGCTGGTGGTGCGCGTGGTGGATGCCAACAGCAACGGCATCGACGGCGTGCCGGTGATTTTCGAGCTGATTCAGGGCACGGGCCAGCTTGCCAACGGCTTCGTCAACACCGCCAATGGCGGCTTTGCTTCCACGCAAATCACCTTTGATGGCGTGAGCGGCCCGCGCAAAATTCGCGCGAGTTCCAACGGGTTGACCAACTCACCGTTGTACTTCACGGTGACTGCCACGCCGAGCGCCGCCAGCCGGATGCAGGTGGTGGCGCGCACCAACAACCAGAGCGGTACCGCCGGTCTGCCGTTGAATTTTCCGCTGCAGACCAAGGTCACCGACGCGTACGGCAATGCGATTGCCGGCGTGCCGATCAGCTATGTGGTGAAGAAAGGCGGCGGCAATTTTGCGGGACAGGCGGCGGCCACGGTCATGACCAATGCGCAAGGCCTCGCGCAAATCCCGTGGACCGTTGGCCCCGGCGCCAATGAAGCCGAAGCCATCGGCACCGGCCTGACCGGCTCGCCGATCGAATTCAAGGCCACCGGCGTGATCGGCAACAACTTCCCGATCATCGTCGACGTGCCGGATCAGCAAGCCGTGGAAGGCACGCGCATCGAATTTGTGATCAGTGCGGCGGATGCGGACAACGAGGCCATTCGCTACCGCGCGGCCAATCTGCCGCCCGGTGCGGTGTTCGACTCGCTCGGCACCCGCATCTTCACCTGGCAAACTGATCTCACCAGCGCCGGCCGTTATGAAGTCAGCTTCTTTGCGCGCGACTTGCGCGGCGGCCAGGACGAAGAGATCGTCGTCATCGAGGTGGCGAACCGCAATCAACCGCCGGTGATCGTCAGCCGCATTCCGGTCGGCGTGCCGGGCGCGCCGCAGGACACCACGGTGCTGAGCGGCAAGCTCACCATGCGCGTCAACGCGGTTGACCCCGACGGCGACGTGTTGAGCTATCGCTGGTACTTGAACGGCGAGCTGACCAGCGCCATTACCAACACCTTTGAGTTCGACAGCAAGATTAAACTCAATGCGGTGGAAGCCTGGGTGTTCGATCTGGAAGACACGGTGCGCACGCGCTGGACGGTGCGCACGCCGGTGCAGCTCGAAACCTTCACCGCCACCGCGGTGGAGGGCAAGGGCGTGCGCCTGGAATGGGTCACCGCCGGCGAGACTGAGAACGCCGGGTTCAACTTGCTGCGCAGCCGCAGCCGCGAGGGTGAGTATGAAAGCATCAATGTGCAGATCATTACCCCGAGCCTGGACGGCCGTTATTCCTACCTCGACACCGAGGTCGAAGTCAACGCCCGTTACTTCTACAAGCTTGAGGACATCGATCTCAACGGCAACATTACCGTGCACGGCCCGGTGGAGATCACCGTGGCGCCGCCCGCGCGCTTCGACTTGGCGCAGAATTACCCGAACCCGTTCAACCCGTCCACCAACATCCGCTATCAACTGCCGCAGGAAACCCGGGTCAAGCTCGTGATCTACAACCTGATCGGTCAGGAAGTGCGCGAGCTGGTGAACACCATCATGCCGGCAGGTTATCACACCGCGGTGTGGGACGGCCGCGACCAGCGCGGCAAGCTGGTGCCCTCGGGCATCTACTACTATCGCCTCGAGGCCGGCGGCCAGGTGATGGTGAAACGCATGACGTTGCTGAAGTAATTCGCCGGCTCATCCTTTCACATCAAAAGAAAATCCCACCGCAGCTTCGGTTGCGGTGGGATTTTCTTTTGTGAAGCGAGAAATGTTTGAGTTTTGCCGTTACAGGAGGGAAGCTCTTCAGCGTCGGATCGATAGCCATCGCCCGGGCGCTGACTTGTGGCGGAAATTGCCGCTCAGGAACGACTTGCATCTGCCCGGCGAGCGCGTGTGCGGGGCTTGTTGTGCGCACGGTTTGCCGGGCGCGCAAACGATGTCCGCCGGCAACCAAAACCATCGGCGCGGACGACACGAGAAAAACCAGCAGGCGTGGCCTTGCGCGCAACCTTGCCGCCTGCGCTGGCTGCCCTGAGCAACGGCAGCAGATGGCAGCCTGCAACGTTCGAGAACAAACCGCTGCGGCGCGCCTACTTGGTCAGCAGCATGCGCTTGGTGAGCACTTGCGCGCCGAAGCGCAGGCGGTAGAAATAGACACCCGAAGCCAGCGCAGAGCCGTCAAAGGGGACTTCATGACGGCCGGCAACCAGATGCTCATCAACCAACACCGCGATTTCCTGCCCCAGCGTGTTGTAGATCGCCAGGCGCGCGGCGCCGTTCGCCGGCAGGTTGAAGACGATGATGGTAACAGGATTGAACGGGTTGGGATAATTCTGCTCCAGGCTGAATTGCTGCGGGATTTCCGGATTTTCCGCCACCGCGGTGCCGCTGCCGGTCTTGAAGCGCCAGGCCTCCGACCACAAGCCGACACCGATGGCATTTGTTGCCCGCACGCGCCAAAAGTAGAAACGATTTGCTTCCAGGCCGCTGGCCGCAAATGAGGTATCGCTCAGACTGCTTTCAGCGACCACCAAAGCGGTCGAATCGAAGGTCAGGCTGCGCGCGACCTGCAGGTCATAGGAACTTGCCGCAGCAGAACGCCGCCACTGAAACACCGGATTCAGCGCAATCTCGCCGGTGTTGTTTGCCGGAGAAACCAGCAAGGGCGCGGCCGGGAATCCCGTGGTAAAACTGAAAGCCTGCGAGAAGAAACTCGTGCCCCCGGCATTGCTCGCGCTGACCCGCCAGAAGTACTTGGTCTGTCCCGCCAGCCCGGTGATGGTTTTGAAGGTATCCACCACCCCGGTTTCATTCACCAGCAGCGCGGTTGCAAAGCTGGAATCGCTGGCCACCTGCACGTGATAGGAGGTTGCGGTTGCCGGGGCATACCAGCGCAACGTGACGTTCGGCGCCAGGTCGAGTGCGCCATTCGCGGGCAAAGCCAGCAGCGGCACAGCCGGCGGCAGCACCTGAATCACATTGCTCATTTCGCTTTCGTTGAAATTGCGATCGAGCGCCGTCACCACGTAGTAGTGCGGACCATTGTCCGACGGCGTCGGCAACAGCGCGGCGTTCTCACCGACAACTGCCGCGATCTTGCTCGGATCCTCCAAGTCGGCGGGACTGACATTGGGTGTAGTGAAATGATAGACGGCGTAACGCGAAGCGGTATCGCCGTCGCCGGCCGGCGGCGGCGCCTCCCAGCGCAGCGCGGCGGGGCCGCCGGCGGCCAGGCGTTCATAGCGCAAATTCTGTGGGGCATTGGGCAGCACGCTGTCCTTCCACGCCATCACCGGCGGCAAGGCGGGATAGCGAAAGAGATCGGTGCGCAGGCTGTCGGCGAAGCCCTTGGCATTGTCGCGGAAAAACAGCGCGCGGAACATGATGCTGCCCTGCACCTCGGGATTGGCGCGATTGGCGCGCACCTGCCGCGGGATTTCGTTGGCCGGCCAGTTGGCGGCGCGATAGATGGCCTGGCCGGGATAGAAATGCCGGCTGTTGCGTTGCGAGGCCCACCACGGCATGAGCTTGCCGTAATCCTGGCCGCCGCCGAAGGGCCAGTAGAGCTGCGGGGTGATGTAATCGACGATCTGCCGCTGCAGCCAGGCCACCGCGTCGCAATAGATCGTGCTGTAGGCATCCAGGCCGGTGATGCCGGCAGGCACGCCGTTCTTCCAAATGCCGAACGGGCTCATGCCGAATTTCACGTGCGGCTTGACCGCTTGAATGCTGTCGTGAATCGTTTGAATGAGCAGATTGACGTTGTCGCGCCGCCAGTCGGCAAGGTTGGTGAAGCCGCGGCTGTAATTCGCAAAAGTCGCGGCGTCTTGATTGCCGATTTGATTGGGCGGATAAGGATAGAAATAATCGTCGAAGTGGACGCCGTCAACATCGTAGCGGCTTACCACGTCCATCACCACGTTGGTGATGTGCTGGCGCGCCTGCGGCAGGCCGGGATCGAGAATCTTGATCGTGCTGATCTGAATCACCCAGTCCGGATGCTGCACGGAAACATGGCGGGGATCATTGGGATAGTTGCCCACTTCCCGCGAGACGCGATAGGGATTGAACCAGGCATGCAGTTCCATGCCGCGCTGGTGCGCCTCCTGAATCGCGAATTCCAGCGGATCATAGAAGGGCGAAGGCGCCAAACCCTGGCCGCCGGTCAGCCAGAATGACCAGGGCTCAAGCGTCGAGGGGTACATGGCATCCGCTTCGGAGCGGACTTGAAAAATCACGGCATTCACATGATGGGTCTGCAGCTCATCCAGCAGCCGCACCAGCTCGGCGCGCTGCGCGGCGGGCGTGAGATAGGGCGAGCTGGGCCAGTCGAGATTGATCACCGTGGCGATCCACGCACCGCGAAACTCACGCTTGGGCGGCAGGGATTGCGCGGAGGCGGAAAAGGACGCGGTGAGCAAAAGCAGCGAGCAGAGCAGGAGCAATTTCTTCATGACACCTCTCAGGATTTTATGTTTGCAAGCCAGTACCGTGCCGGCTGTCGCAGGAACTCTTCCAGCGCAATGCCCTCCGGGCCGATCAGCAAAGTTTTTGCCGGCGCAAAGGCGTGCCGTGCCACTTTTGCAGGCCTTTGATCAACCCGGCGCCTTCCAGCAGATGTTGATAATGCGCCAGCGTCGTCGTGATGCCGGCATCCAGAAACTGTCCCAACTGTTTTTGATAAGAAACGATCTGGCTGGAATATACGGCAGCCATGACGAATAGCAGCCGCAACAGCGCCGGTTTTTCGATGCGGGTGAGCAGCAAAATGTCCTTGCTCAATGTGGTTTCGATCAACGATTCACGCACATATTGCGCCCACCACTGCTCATCCCCGATCAAGGCCGCCATTCCGGTATAGCCGCCGAAGTACAAATACTGATCGAGATTCCAGCCAAAGGCCGCCTGACATTCGGGCCAGGACCAATGTGAGGCATGCAACTGCTCGAAACGGCCGGCCAGGCTCTCGGTCAATCCTGCTTGCATGAGCAGCGCGGAGGAGCCCAAAATGACCACGCGAATATCACGCCCCGCCCGGGTGTCCTCATCCCAGCAGCGTTTAACTGTCTCCGACCAGCGCGTGATTTTCTGTGCTTCATCCAAAACCAGCAGCACGGGAGGGGCCGTTTGCGCTTGAAGGCGTGCAAGTTGCCACTGGTGTTTGATCCCATGTGGCTCCGGGGGGCGGTCAAATCGGCGGTGGCGTAATGCGAAGCGCCCTGCCAGCTTTGCAACACTTGCTGCGCCACGGTAGTCTTGCCGACTTGCCGGGGGCCAGTTATGACCTGCATGAATCGTCGCGGCTCGTGTAATCTATCCAGAAGTGTGCCGGCAATAGATCTTTGATAATCAGAAGGATGCATGGTGGCTCGCAAATTTACTCAATGCTTTGAGCAAAAATAGACAGATCACCGCGCAGAAGCAGGCGCCCCACTGCAGCAACGAAAAGGGCGCGGGGGGATTCCCCTCGCGCCCACGAAAAATTGCCCGCCAGTGCAAGGCGCTCGCCCTTTCTTTGAGTCACATGATCAGGGCCAATTCTTCAATCCGCGATTGCAGGGGACGAAGTTTCTTTATTTTGACGAAAACGACGCGTTGCCCAGGATCCGCCTGCTGTTGCGCCATTTGCCGGCTCCATTCATTGAAAGCGTCATCATCTTCGATTGCCATCGCTACCAATGCGCCCTGGGGGATGGACTCTGCAAAATCGGGGTTTTCGAGGATATAGCGATCAAACTCTGTCACAAGCTGGGCATTTTTTTGCTCAAAGATATTCATGGGAAAAGCCCTCGCATAAACCGTTCTTTGTATTCTTCCCAATTCTTGTTGATTCCGGCATCTGCATAAGTCAACGTTTCTGCAAAGGTCAGGCTCAACATTTCCTTGCGTTGCTTTCCCGCGAGATTGAAGCGATCAACATGTGAAAAACCATGAGTGGAATCATAGCGCAGAATCGGTGTCCACTTACCCTGATGTTGAATCTCCAACTGCACCATGAAAGCTGTCACTCGTCCTTTGTCCGTTTCGTGCCAATGCCGTTTTCGGGCATGAAGACCCAACAACAGCATGTATTCTTTGGTGCTCATTGTTCCCCTGCAATCCGCTGTCGATGATACACAGTATTCAAAAAGTATTCAAGGAATTTTTTCTGGGTTGAATAATTCGAAACGTTGTACCAGAGCAAGCGCCCCACTGCAGCAACGAAAAGGGCGCGGGGGGATTCCCCTCGCGCCCTGGGGTAAGGCCTGAATTGCTTTCCATCGCCTCGCTATTTCACAAACAGCATGCGCTTGGTGAGAACTTCGTTCTCGAATTTCAGGCGATAGTAGTAGGTGCCGGTGGCCAGGCCGGTGGCGTCAAACTTCAGGTTGTGGTTGCCGGGCGCCATCATCTGATCAACCAGAGTGGCGACCTGGCGGCCCATCATGTCGAACACCACCACTTGCACGCGCCCCTGCTTCTGCAAGCTGAAGGGGATCGTGGTCTGCGGGTTGAACGGGTTGGGATAGTTCTGGAACAACTGGAAGGTTTCCACATAGGCCCAGTTGCTCTCCCGGCCTTCCACGCTGGTGCCCACGCGCATGAACTTCTGCACGATCGGATAGTCGCTGGCGCCGAAGCAGAGCACATAGGCAATGTTGCGATTCGGGCTGAAGGCAATGCCGCGCGGCCGTTCATTGGCGTTCATGGGCGTGTTGAACTGCCATTCAATCCAATCGACGATCTCATTGGTCGCCGGATCATAGGCATACCAAACGTTTGGCTTCCAGAAAGTCGTCGCGCCCGGGAAACGATTGGGCAGATCGTTGTAGGAGCCGGCGCTGAACCAGAGCTGGGTGCCGTTGGGATCCCACACCACGGATTCGCAGTCAAAGCCCTTCAACAGCGTGTCAGTGACGGCGAAGGCCGAAAACTCGTCCGGACGGGTGTACTTGTAAACTGCGTGAGTGGTGTAACCGCACCAGTAGATGGTGTTACCATCCTTGGAAACTTCAAAGCTGCGGGAGAAGCCCACCGAGCTGTCCACCGCATTGCCCAGGAAATTGAAATCCTTGTCAAAAATCTTGATGGCGTTTGGAGGAATCACTGGTGCGGTGAAGAGATTGCCCTGGGCATCCACTGCCGGCGCGGTGAGCGTGACGCCTGCCGTCGGTATCACTTTGGCCAAGCCGGCACCGGTCTTGTAGTCGATCCGATAAACTGCATCGAAATGAACCGCCAAGATGTTGCCGTCATAATCCGTGCGCAGGCCGCGGGCGCTGTTGTACAGCGTGTCGGTCACGCCACCGACGGTGATGGTCTTGATCGGTGAGAACGGCGCCGGCGTGCCGTCGGGGGTGAAGACGTTGAGCACGCGCGTAGCGCGCTTGTTGCCAGCCGCGGTGGTGATACTGTCACTGGCGCCGAAGAATTGCACCCAGACTTTGCCGTCCGGGTCGACCGCGATGCCGTGGCCGCCCGAGAAGCCCTTGAAATTGTCGTTGGGGAAATTGCTCTTCGAAGTGGCCGGGAAACTGCTTTGCAGGCGCTCGAACTTCTGCACGATTGGATAATCGCTGGCGCCGAAGCAAGTCACGTACGCGGTGTTGCCATCCGGGCTGAAGGCGATGCCGCGCGGCCGCTCATTGGCGTTCATGGGCGTGTTGAACTTCCACTCGATCTTGTCCACCACTTTGTTGTTCACCGGATCGTAGGCGTACCAGGTGTTGGGCTTCCAGTAGGTGGTGGCGCCCGGGAAGCGATTGGGCAGATCGTTGTAGGAGCCGGCACTGAACCAAAGCAGGGTGCCGGTCGGGTCCCACACCACGGATTCGCAGTCAAAGCCCTTCAACAGCGTGTCAGTGACGGCGAAGGCCGAAAACTCGTCCGGACGGGTGTACTTGTAAACTGCGTGAGTGGTGTAACCGCACCAGTAGATGGTGTTACCATCCTTGGAAACTTCAAAGCTGCGGGAGAAGCCCACCGAGCTGTCCACCGCATTGCCCAGGAAATTGAAATCCTTGTCAAAAATCTTGATGGCGTTTGGAGGAATCACTGGTGCGGTGAAGAGATTGCCCTGGGCATCCACTGCCGGCGCGGTGAGCGTGACGCCTGCCGTCGGTATCACTTTGGCCAAGCCGGCACCGGTCTTGTAGTCGATCCGATAAACTGCATCGAAATGAACCGCCAAGATGTTGCCGTCATAATCCGTGCGCAGGCCGCGGGCGCTGTTGTACAGCGTGTCGGTCACGCCACCGACGGTGATGGTCTTGATCGGTGAGAACGGCGCCGGCGTGCCGTCGGGGGTGAAGACGTTGAGCACGCGCGTAGCGCGCTTGTTGCCAGCCGCGGTGGTGATACTGTCACTGGCGCCGAAGAATTGCACCCAGACTTTGCCGTCCGGGTCGACCGCAATGCCGTGGCCGCCCGAGAAGCCCTTGAAATTGTCGTTGGGAAAATTGCCGGCGAATTTCCATTGCGCCTGGCTGCTGGTTGCCGCCAGCGCGAGAACGACGACCAAGGCTGATAGCCATTTAGACATAACTTTCTCCCTTCACGAAGATGAATTGGATGGATACTGCTGAAGAATTATGAGACGCAGCAAACGTTTTTTTTGCTCGGCCTCCTTTCACGATTGCGTGGATCAAATGAGTCCGAAGAGGTCGTGCTCCCTTGCGGGGCGCTCTTTGTAGTCCCGATCCCTGGTGGATCGCTGTTGAAGCCAATGAACTCACGGGTTGGAGCAATGCCCCACCAGGGGGCAAGGCTACGAAATCTTCATTCTGTGCAATCCCGATCCTTCGTGGGTCGTTCTTAGTGGTCCCGATCCCTGGTGGATCGCTGTTGAAGCCAATGAACTCACGGGTTGGAGCAAAGCCCCACCCGGGGGCAGGGCTGCGAAGTCACGGTAACAGAGCGCTAGTTGTCGCCGCGGCCGTAATAGGGGGCGCTGGCTTTCACGAGGTTGATCTTGAGCAGGGCTTGCGTGCTGCCGCCGCTGGCCTCCCGGATCGCGTACAGGAATGTGCTGTTATCCCAGCCAAAGCTCAAGGTCTTGGGTTGAAACAAGCCGGGATAGAGCGCTTCCGCGGTTTTGTTGGGATGCACCACCACTACGCCCTCCGGCGCATCCGTGCCGATATACATGTCGCCGTCAGCGGCAAAGGTAATCGCGAAGACACTGGCGCCACCCGCACCGAAGGGCGAAGCCGAGAAATTGAAATACTCCTCCTCCGGGCCCAACTGGTCGGCCGAGACAATCGGGAAGCGCCAGACTTTCTCGGCGCCGTCACGGTTGCCGGCCAGGTAGAGATGATCGCTGAACACGCGCACCGAGCGCACATTTGCCACAAACGGAAAGTTGCGCACGCTCTTGTCCTGCTTGACGCGATAAATCTCCGGGTTGTTGCCGCCCAGCCACAGGTTGCCCTCGCGGTCGAAATCCATGTCATAAAGCCGTGTGGTCGTGGTGGGCAGCACCACCCAGTTGGTGGGGCTGCCGCCCGCCGCCGGAATTTGAATGATGCGGCGCTCCAGCGTCAGGCCGTAGAGAAAGCCGCCCGGCCCAACCTTGAGGGAAGTGTAGCGCGTCGGCGTGCCGGTGGGCTTGGGAGAAAAGCTGCTGCGCGTGCCGTCCGGCGTAAACTTCGCAACGCCGGACTGGCTGGCGACATTGTTGTTCACGAACGAAACATAGGCATTGCCCTGCGCATCGAATGTGACGGCCCAGGGCGATTCTGCTTTGTCAAGCAGCTTGAACTCGCTGACCGCCTCCAGCAGCCGGTAGGAGATGATGTTGCTGAACTTGTCGGCATGCAAAACCGCGATTTTCAAGTTGATGTTGTCTTTCGGCAGGTTGGGCGCCCTCACCTTCAGCAAGGTGGCGGAAGCCTCCAGCACCGTGCCGAGTGCAGCATCGAAATAGACCAGATTCTCCTCTTTGTTGGAGGAGAAATTCTGGCCATTGATCGTGACAACGCCGATGCCCGCAAAGGTATCCGGCGGGGTGACGGTGGTGATCACCGGCGCCGGCCGGCTGACGTAATTCGGATCGAACAGGCTGGGGGTCGGTTCATCCTCGCAGCCTGCCACGAAAGCACCGAGCAGGAGGCCGGCGGGCAGGGCGGCCAGCAGCTTTCTGGCGGTGGAATAAAGAATGGATCTTCTCATCGTCGTCCCATTGCAATTTGAACGTGGTCAAGAAGCGTGTCAGTAGCCGAATTTCACCGAGAAGCGATGGACTTGGTCGAAGAGGCCAAAGGGCGTGTAGGCATAGTCCAGCGCCAGGTTGGAGCCCTTGCGGAAGCCGGCGCCCAGGCTGAGGTTGTGCTCATCACTGGGGAAGATGTAGCCGGCGCGCAGGGCGAAGGCGTCGAGAAACACGTATTCGCCGCCGATTTTGATCTGTTCGTCATAGTCGCGGGGGTGCAAGGCATCCACTGCGAGCACAAAATCGTGCGGCGAGTCCGCTTCCGCCAGCAAATCCATCGCATTCATGGACAGGCCGATCTCAAACGTCAAGGGCAATTGAAAGGTCTCATCCTGATATCTGAGTTCCTTGGAAAAATTGCGCACGTTCATGCCGAAGTCCAGGCTCTTGAAGCCAGTGCGATAGATGATGCCGAGATCGAAAGCCAGGACGTCGACTTTGTTGTCGGTGGTGATCTGGCTGCCGTCGCCGCCAAAGCCGATGATCGCGGATTTGAGATCCTGCTTCACGAAGCGCACGTTGCCGCCCACCGCGAACTTGTCCGTGAGCGCTTTGGCATAGCCCAGGCCCGCCGACAGGGCGGTGGGGCGAAAGGTGCCCGTGTCGAGGAAGCCGTCTTCATTGTTGGCGCGGATGGTGCCGTAAACCTCGCCATAATCCACCGACAGAAAGCTCAGGCCGAACACACCGTACTTGCCATCGCCGGGGTTAAACGCCAGGCTGCCGAAGGAATAGTTGATGTCGGCGATCCATTCCACCCGGCCCAAGGAAATGTCCACCCTGGTGTTCAAGCGGGCGATGCCGGCGGGATTGAAAAACAGGGCGGCTGAAGAGCCGGTCATGGTGGCTGTGGCCTCGCCGATGGCGGTGGCCCGCGCGTCGGTGGCCACCGTCAGGAATTTCAGGCCGGTTTGCGCCAGCTTTTGTTGCTGGCTCATCCCGGGCGCGACCGCCAGCGCAACCAGCAGACAACTCAGTTGCCAGACAGCAATTCGTTTTCTCATCGATCCACCTATTTGGCTAGTGGTTCATGGTATAAATCTCAAACCAGGAAGCCCCGGCGCCGCCACCTGGGTCGTTGCGCCGCGGCCCGCAGCCGGGCCAGCTCAGCGTGCCAGCGGCGTTGTTCATGCCGTTGCCAGGCACGGTTCGGCGCTGGGGCACATTGGCATTGCGCGTCACGGCCGGCCTCGCGGTCTTAGCGCACCACGACAAATTTCACCACCGAACTCTTTCCCGTGTTTTTGTCAGTGACCACAGCGAGATACAAACCGCTGACGATGACTTGATTGGAAGAAGTGATGGAGTTCCATTCCGCGTCGCCGCTGCCGTCGGTATGCTCGATGGTCTGAATCAACTCACCGCTTTCGGTGAAGATGCGGATGGTGCACTGGCCGGGAATATTGAAAAACTTGATCTGATTTTGCTGATCAAAGCGCAACGAGCCGCGCGGCGCGGAAATGTGGAAAGGATTGGGCACCACGCGAATCGCGCCCGTCTCGCCCGCCTTGTTGACGTCATCCTCGGTGATCGGCGGCCCGGCCTGGCGCTTGAGATTGGCCTGGTTGTAAGTCTGCGTGTAATAGCGGCTGCTGCGCAAGGCGCCGCTGGGCGTCAAGCCGACGCCGGTGTTGTTCTCCGGTTTGCCGACCGAGACAACGTAGTAGTAGTAGTCCCGGCCGCGAATCGGCGAGGTGTCGGCGTAGCTCCGTTCGCCCGGTCCGGCAGTGTGAATCAGGACATGGGTGCTGTCCTTCGAGCCGGCGGCGCGATAAATCTCGAATCCCGCCAGATTGGGATCATTGCCTTCATAAGTTTCCCACGACACCACAATGCGGTCGCCGCCGCTTTCGACATTGACCGACTTGGGCGGCAACGGCGGCCGCGGAATGGCATAGCCGGAATTATAGTTGGCGAGGGCGCGCCGGAACATTTGGAAGAGCGAATCCCGGCCGGACAGGACCCAGATGTTTTTCTCGCGTGCGGTAATCTGGCCGCGCTTGTACAGCCGGCCGATGGTTTCCTGGCGTTCCCGGCTGATGCCGGCAGCGCCTTCGGCCATCACGATGTGGATGCTCTCCCCCGGCCGCAAGGTGTAGGGGCCATAGCCATTGGCAAATGAAAAGCCGCCGGGCGTGCCCAGGGCCGGATCACCAGTTTGCTCGATGAAGTTGCCGCTCGGCTCGACGCGGTCGGCATGCCGCGGCTGGTGGCCTTTCGACATCCAGCCATATTCCAGCGTCATTTTGGGAATATTGAAGGCGTCATTGTTGGATTGCAGCGGTTCATCCGAACCTTCGGTGCTGGTGGTGGAAGGCTGGTTGGGATCATCGGTTTTGTCGGTGGCCGAGCGATCGGCGTGCAGCGTGACCACGCCGATGAACTGGGTCGCGCCCAGGCGGCCGGTGGTGTCAGCCTCTGTTGTGCCCACGCCACTGCCCGGGTTCCAGATCGGGCCACCGATGTTGTCGTAGAGCGTGAATGGCGGGTATTTGCCGTGCCAGGTGAATTGCGCGCGGAAGTTTTCGCCCGGCGGATCGGGCTTGATGCCGTCGCCGCGGGCATCATTCATGGCGTTGATGCCCCAGCCCGTGGCATTGCCAATGACATAGCGGGTGGCGGCGCACACCGAGTTGCGATACTGAAAGTAGAAGTAGACGCCTTCCAGCGTGGTGTTGGGCAGTTCGATCTCCGCATCGCCGTCGGTGTTGCCGGTGTTGGTGAAGGTGTAGTCGTACACAAAATAGTTGTCGTGGTAATCCTGGCTGAACTGCATGATCTTGCGGGTCATGGTGATGCCGAGCTGGGAATTGACCACCACCACGAGCATGCGGTCGGGCGCCATCGTGGGATCGACCTCATCGTTGTCTACCGGCTTGTCGTAGGATAATTCGCCGTCGACGTAGACTTCCGGCGGCGCAAA
>JBBIKM010000007.1:67604-69763 GCA_037445455.1 bacterium
GATCATCTTGAATTGCTGCGGAAAGAATTCGTTGGCGCCGTTGACGCGCGGCCCCACGTGGACGACTTTGTGAGGATAGGTCTGGCCGCGTTCATCCGTGAAGTTGACCGCGCCGATCCACAGGCCGCGGGCCGCTTGCATATCCTGGTAGGGATAGATCGCCGGCCATTGCATGCCGTCTTGCTGGGTGCCGATTGGCCCGCCGACTTCGATTTCACAGCCGATGGCGGAGAACCAACTGTGCAACGAGCCCGCGGACATGTATCTATTCTGGAATTGCGCCAAGCCCGGGCTGGGCGCCAGGAGAAGTGCCAGCAATCCGAAGACGATCACAGCGAGCGAGGCGTGCTTAAGATCAGACATCGTTTTCATTGCTCCCTCGAGTGGAAAGAAATTTTGCAGCAGTTCCTTAAGGAGCCGGGTCTTATAGCCGGCTGTGTGCGCCGGGTGAAAGTGTCACGCCGTGGCGGGACGACCCTTCCTGCCCGGGCACACCGCTATAAAAACCGGGGGCGCCGAAAGGCGCGACGACCAGCGAGTGTCATGTCAAAACAAGTTGAAGGACAATTGCAAACCGAAAAAGACATCCCGCGGGTTGAGAAACGTCAGGAATTCCTGATTCGGCATGTCGATGTAGGCCTTGGTTTCCAGGATGCGCTGCTTGCGGGCCTCATCAGGATCATTGGGATCATACGGCTCGTACGGCACCGTGCGATAATCGCCCGGACGGTCGTTGCCGACCACCGGTGAGAAGCCGGAATCGAAATTGCGCAGGGTCTTGCTGATGTCTGCCGGGTAGTGCAAGGACTTCAGATAACGTTCGTAATCTTCGGCGTTCACAAATCCGCCCTGCGACATGTACTTGATGTTGAAGACATTGTTCACGTCCATGAACACCTGCACGTCGGCATTGCCGAGGCGGAGGGATTTGCTCAGCCGCACGTTGACATTATAGAAATTCTTCCAGTGCAGGATGTTTTCGATTTCCGTGATGTTTGCACCACCGGGAGGCGTGTAGTAGGCGCCGGAGGACCAATTTGCGAGAATATTCAGCCGCAGGTTTTCCAGCGGATGCCAGCCCGCCACCTTTGGGCCGAACGCGGCCGGCGAGAAGAGATACACATTGGCCCGCGCATACGGCTGTGCCAGCGGCTTGGTTTGATAGTGCGTGCGCGTGTTATCCTCATACCGCTGCTGCTGGCTCTTCACGTCAACATACTCGGCAAAACCGAAATTGCCGAAGGTGTTGACTTGATAGGTGTAATTCAGAAATCCCTGGACCCAGTTGCCGCGATTTTTCGACACGGTGAATTCGAAGCCGCGAATGTCTTCATAGTTCGTCGGTTCCACGGCTTGATAATTCACGGCGTTGCGGATGCTGCGGTATCTCACCAACCGCGGCTGTTCGGACACGTCCTTGTAGTAACCGGCCAGCCGCAGGAGATACTGATCGAACATATTCTGCTCATACCCCAATTCGTAGGCCACGGTCTTCTGCAGCGGATTGTTGGGGTTGCCGATGCGGATAACCTCCTTGGTCGAAGCGGCGCGCCGGAAGAGATACAAATCATCGGGCGTGGGAAGCTGGCGGAAATGGCCGTAGTTGAAGTAGAGTTTGCTGTTCACGGAGATCGGGAAGGCGACCCCCAGGCGCGGGCTGAGGGTGAATTTCCGCTCGGTTGCGGTCTTGGTCAGCAGGGTATCGATGCCGTCGGCCTTGGCGCCGGAAAAGGCAGGATCGAAGGGGCTCTCGATCACATACCAGTCGCCGCCGGCATGGGAATAGTCCAGGCGCAAACCAAGGTTGGCGATCATGCCTTCGAATTCCAGCTTGTCCTGCAGGTACAAAGCGCCGCGTTTGGGGAAGGTGTGCCACACCGACTGGGAGTTGTTGTCGGGCAGATAGAAGTCAAACTGGGCGTAGTTGACGTTGTTGTCGGTGTAGACGAACTCGGCGCCGGCTTTGAACTGGTTGAAGCGGCCGACCTGTTTGCTGATGTCAAATTTGGCGGCCCACACGCCCACTTTGCTGCTGTCGCGCGAATTGCTCATGCCGAAGCCCATGCGGAAATCGGGCGTGCCCAAGCCCGGCGCTGGAAAGGCATAGAAGCCGAAGGGGGCTTCGTCGACCAGGTAGCCGTTGCAGATCGGAAGAGCAC